>NZ_JADYXA010000020.1:0-69423 GCF_015864495.1 Pseudoalteromonas sp. SWYJZ98
GGTCACTCAGTTTCAATTGAGACTCTAATTTTTTTACCTCGCTACCTAAGTAGGTTGGCTGTTAGAACTCAATCTGTACGAGTGCCCACACAGATGATTGCTTTATATTGTTAAAGAACGTCTTGAGTCGCTTTATCGTCTCAAGGGATGCGAATAATACGCTTTCCTATTTTTTTGTCAACACTTAAATTTAAACTTTCTAAAAAGATTCAATCTAAGTTTTACTTAACACCCTGAGTAGTTCGTGCCTCGCTATGCGTTAGCGTTTACCGTCTCAGTGGGGTCGCATTATAGGGAGATCCGAAAACAGATCAACCNGTTAGCGTTTACCGTCTCAGTGGGGTCGCATTATAGGGAGATCCGAAAACAGATCAACCCTTTTTTGAAGAAAACTTGAAATAATGTGCTGTTCGCACATATTTACATCGAAATGGTTACTTTAAACACTAAAAAGGCCCTGATGGGCCTTTTTGGTTAGTTTACTATGAGCTTCCAGCCAAGTTTACCTTGCTGTTTAGACTCTTGTTGTAGCTCGCTGGCCATTAATGGATGATCTTTTAACCAGTTACTTTCAAACTTAAGGTCTAACACTTCATTTTTAGCAGTTAACTCAAACTTAGGCAGTACATCATCTTGTCTTCGCATTGATAAGATGACTGATATTCGTAGTAATCTCACTATATATTGCGCTAATAGACTATTTACCCCGAGTGAATTAAAACAGCCTTTTGGAAAATCAGATCGATGTGCATCTGCTACCGCTACTATTAATTTATGCTCTGACTGTGAAAAACCAGGCATATCGGTATTTTCCAAAATATAAGCGGTATGTTTATGGTACTGCTTATACTCTATTAGTAATCCAATCTCATGAAGCTGCGCTACCGCTTTTAATAGTGGTAACCCATTTAAACTTTCAATTGGCCAATCTTTATCAATATTTACCGCTAACTGCATAGCTAAGCTTGAAACTCGACACGCTTGTTTTTGATCAACGTGATAACGACTCATAAACCCATCAACTGTGCGTTTGCGAATATCGTTATTATGAAACTCCGGAACCATGCTATATAAAACACCTTCACGCAGTGCTCCGCCCGCCAATCCCATTTTTTCTATTTCAAGAGATTCAAATAGTGCGATTAAGATTGCGAGTCCTGATACAAATACCAGTCGACGGTCTTCACTTAATCCAGGAAGGTCTAGCGCTGCAATAGTGCTAAATGCAATTGCTTGATCTTTTATAGTGTTGAGCTTTTCAAGTGTAAGTAAGTCGTCAAGATTTTGCGCGACCATAATTTCTTGAATTGCTTGTACTGTACCAGAAGCTCCAGATGCAGTTTGCCATCCAGCTGCTTTATACTCTGGAGAAATTTCATCAATGACTGTACGAGCCGCTTTTATTGCTGCGTTAAAGTTACTTTTACTTAGTTGGCAATCTTTAAAATAGCGTTCAAGATAGGTAACACAGCCCATATTGAGGCTTTTGTAATGTAGGGCATCAAATGCTTTACCAATTACAACTTCTGTACTTGCACCACCAATATCAATAACAAGCTGTTTGCCAGTACAAGATGAAGTATGGGCAACACCTTTATAAATTGTGCGCGCTTCTAATTCTCCGCTAATAACATTAATGTTATGACCTAGAATTTTTTCGGCATGATTTTTAAATACGTCGGCGTTAGTTGCTAAGCGTAAGGTAGCTGTTGCTACTATGGTGATGTTTTTGTCTGGGATATCTTGTAGACGCTCAGCAAAAAGGGCAAGGCATTCCCAGCCTCGCTGCATTGCTTCAGTGCTTAATACGTTTCCTTTATCAAGCCCTGCGGCTAATCGGACTTTGCGTTTAACACGTCCAATTGTTTGTAGACCGCCAGCAATTGATTTGGCAATAAGCATATGAAAGCTATTTGAGCCCAAATCAATAACTGCGTACACATTTTTTTGCGGTTTAAGTTGCCCCACCGTTCAAAAACCTCTAGTTACTACTACTTATACAAACGGTCGCTTACGACCGTCCTTTTTGGTAACTATTATTTGGGCGACGTCCGCTGTTATTACTACGGTTACGTGGACCTGTTGAATAGTTGCGCTTTCTTTGAATAATAGGCTGAGTTAAATCATCTAGCAATGCTGTTTTATCATAATGTGATAAAGGAATGCTGTGCTCTATATATTCTTCAATTTCATGCAGGTTGTATGCATATTGCTCACATGCAAAACTAATTGCGTGGCCTGATGCACCAGCGCGGCCAGTACGGCCAATACGGTGAACATAATCTTCACAATCGTCAGGTAAATCAAAGTTAAACACATGACTTACTTCTGGAATATGAAGACCACGCGCTGCAACATCGGTCGCAACTAAAAAGTCTAAATCACCTTTGCTAAATTGCGCTAATATAGTTTGGCGTTTTTTCTGGTTAACATCACCAGTAAGCATACCTACACGATGACCGTCTGATTTAAGCCAAGCATATACTGTTTCACAACTATGCTTGGTATTTGCAAACACGATTGCTTTCTCTGGCCATTCTTCTTCAATTAAGGTTAACAACAGCTTAATTTTATCTTCTTGCGAAGGATGAAATAGCTCTTCTTGAATACGTTTACCCGTTTTAACGTCAGGTTCAATTTGAACATGCTCTGGGTTTGTCATGTGCTCAAAAGCTAATTCTTGTACGCGGTACGATAATGTGGCAGAAAATAATAAGTTTAAACGCTTTGATGTATCTGGCATGCGATCGAACATATAGCGAATATCTTTGATAAAACCTAAATCGAACATACGATCGGCTTCGTCCAGCACGACTACCTCAATTTCATTAAGGGTGTAACAGCCTTGCTTATACAGATCAATTAGGCGACCTGTAGTACCAATTAAAATATCAACGCCTTTTTCTAGTTGTGCACGTTGTTTTTCGTAATCTTCGCCACCATATACTAAACCTAAGTTAAGATTACAGTGCGGCGCTAAAATTTTAGCATCTTTGTGTATCTGAATCGCAAGCTCCCGAGTAGGGGCCATGATCAGGGCTCTTGGATGTTTACTAGGTGCTTTGCTAGATTGTAATAACCGATGGCACGTGGCAGTTAAAAACGCCAACGTTTTGCCTGTACCCGTTTGAGCTTGGCCCGCGATATCGCGTCCATCACAAATAAAAGGTAGGCATTTTGCTTGAATAGGTGTGCAATATTCAAACCCATTCTCGGTTAAACCGGCAACCACTTCCGGTGCGATAGCAAAGTCTGAAAACTTTTTATCGGTTAAATGTGTCTTAGTCATAGCGTTTAAGCATAACGTTTAAACTTGCAATAAGAAACAAGAGTGTTTAAATACGCACTAAATATTTCGCCTAACTAAATCGGAGAGCGCAATGAGCGAGAAAATAATCCAAATTACTGACGATAGCTTTGAAGCTGACGTATTACAATCAGACAAACCAGTACTAGTAGATTTCTGGGCTGAATGGTGTGGACCTTGTAAAATGATCGCCCCTATTCTTCACGAAGTTGCTGATGAATACGACAGCCGTGTGACTGTTGCTAAATTAAATATTGACCAAAATGCTGGCACACCGCCAAAGTTTGGTATTCGTGGTATCCCTACTTTACTTCTTTTTAAAGATGGCCAAGTAGCTGCAACGAAAGTAGGTGCTCTTTCAAAAACTCAACTTATCGAGTTTTTAGAAAACAACATCTAACGGTAAGCTAGAACAATAGAAAGGGCTTTTTTGCCCTTTTTTAAATTTATTTTGTATAAAGACTGGACGCTTTGCCAGTGAACTGCTAGTTTATAAAGCCAACTAATCCTTAGTTATATTCAACAAACCTCACTCAACGATCAAAGCGATTTTGAGTATGACAACTGTAATAAAGAACCCACCAATATGCATTTACGCGAATTAAAAGACAAGTCGATTAAAGAGCTTGTAGACTTAGCTGAGTCCATGGGGCTCGAAAACGTAGCCCGCTTAAGAAAGCAAGATATCATTTTTGCCATTCTTAAATCCCATGCCAAAGGCGGAGAGAATATCTTCGGCGGCGGTGTATTAGAGATTTTACAAGATGGTTTCGGCTTCTTAAGATCATCAGAAGCCTCTTACTTAGCTGGGCCAGATGACATTTATGTTTCACCTAGCCAAATTCGCCGTTTCAGCATGCGTACTGGCGATTCAATTTCAGGCCTTATTCGTCCACCTAAAGACGGTGAACGTTACTTTGCTTTACTCAAAGTAAATGAAGTTAACTTTGATAAACCTGAAAACTCTCGAACTAAAATTCTTTTTGAAAACCTTACTCCACTACATGCAAACGAACGTTTTCGCATGGAACGTGGTAACGGCAGTAAAGAAGATATTACAGCCCGTGTACTTGATTTAGCATCTCCTATTGGCCGCGGCCAACGTGGCTTGTTAGTAGCTCCGCCAAAAGCGGGTAAAACAATGCTACTTCAAAACATTGCACAATCAATTACGCATAATCACCCTGATGTAACATTAATGGTTTTACTTATTGATGAACGTCCGGAAGAAGTAACAGAGATGCAACGCCTAGTTAAAGGTGAAGTTATTGCATCAACGTTCGATGAGCCAGCTTCTCGTCACGTACAAGTTGCCGAAATGGTTATCGAAAAAGCAAAACGTTTAGTTGAACATAAAAAAGATGTTGTTATCTTATTGGACTCAATCACTCGTTTAGCACGTGCTTATAACACCGTTATTCCTTCATCAGGTAAAGTACTTACTGGTGGTGTTGACGCTAACGCATTACACAAGCCTAAGCGCTTCTTTGGTGCTGCACGTAACGTTGAGGAAGGTGGTAGCTTAACAATCATAGCTACAGCTCTTATCGATACCGGCTCTAAAATGGATGAAGTTATCTACGAAGAGTTTAAAGGTACTGGTAACATGGAACTTCACCTTAACCGTAAAATTGCGGAAAGACGTGTATTCCCTGCTATCGACTTTAATCGTTCAGGCACTCGTCGTGAAGAATTACTAACAAAATCAGATGAGCTTCAAAAGCTTTGGATTTTACGTAAAATTGTTCATGACATGTCAGAAATTGATGCGATGGAATTCTTAATCGATAAACTATCGATGAGCAAAACCAATGATGAATTTTTTGATTCGATGAGACGCCAATAAAGCGTTTTAGCTGAATAAAAAAAGCGCCTAAGGCGCTTTTTTTATATCTGGATTAAACACAGTTTAACTTTCGTTATACTTTTTAAGTACACTCTGCAGCGTATCAACGAGCGCTTTAAAGTCATTCGCACTACTTTTTTGGGTCCTGCGTAAAAGTGCTCTATCTAAACTTTGAGCTGATTGCGCTATTTCATCTAAACCAAACATTTGCGCCGCGCCTAAAATACGATGGCTATCTTTTTGTAGCGCAGCTAAATCTTCACTTATAAAATGCTGTGTAATCGTTTCACTCTCCAAAGCAAAGCTTTGCTTAAAACTAATGACAAGATCGCTCATATCAACTTCATTTTGCTGTGCAATTGGCTGATCTTCTGCACTATGTAGGTGATTAGAAAGCGCTTTATAAAATGAATCTTTATCTATCGGTTTACCTAAGTAACCACTAAACCCTAACTCTAAATAGCCATCCACTTCATGACTCATAGCATTTGCAGTTAAAGCAAAAATAGGCCGCTCAAAACCACACTGTTTTAATAGCTGAAAAGCAGAACGCCCGTCCATTACAGGCATTTGAATATCGAGTAGCACTAAATCAGGATACTCTTTTAAGCACTGCTCTACCGCTTGCTCACCGTTTTCAACGGCAATAACCTCGAGCCCCATTGAACGTAAATAGCGGCTTATTAACCTTCGATTATCAGGATGATCTTCTGCAAGTACAACACGCCCTGCCAATTGCTTATTTACCTTAGGAGCACTTTGAGTTTCAATCAGGCTTTGCGATTTATTTACTTCTGCGCACGGTAAAAAGAACGAGAACTGACTGCCCTTTCTGTATTCACTTTGTACACTGATATAACCGCCCATCATCGCGGCTAATTGTTGCGATAAGCTAAGGCCTAATCCTGTCCCCCCAAAGCGACGGCTAATGCTGTTATCAGCTTGGCTAAAGCATTCAAAAATAAGCTTTAACTGTTTAGAGCTCATACCAATACCGGTATCTTTTACAATAATCACTAGCCCTTGCTCACTCTTATTTAAAGCAATAATAATTTGGCCAGCGTGAGTAAACTTAATAGCATTAGCACATAAGTTTATAAGAATCTGTTTTACACGTATTAAATCCAGCTTAGTGTAAAACTCATTACCCACTTGATTATCTAAAATAAGGCGTAGATTTTTTGCTTTTGCTTGAGTGATAAACATTGCATGTACGTCATTTACAAGCTCAACAATATCAAAGCACGAAATATTTAACTCTAACCTATTAGCTTCGATTTTACTTAAATCGAGTACGTCGTTTATTAAACTTTTTAAATGGTCGCTATGGCGCTGAATTACTCTTAATTCGTCTTTAAGTGACTCCGGCTCATATAATTCGTTAATTAAAGCATCTGTTTGCCCTAAAATAGCCGTTAGTGGAGTGCGAATTTCGTGACTAATATTGGCCAAAAACTGGCTTTTAACATCGTTAGCTTCTCTTAGCTCTTGTGCTATCGCCTGCAATTCTGCAGTACGTTGCATAACTTGCTCTGTTAACTGCTGCTTAGCGCGTTTTTCTGCACCACGGCGATAAAGCGCAATACCAGTTATAACAACTAAAAGTAATAGTAAAAAAGAGAATAAAGTAAGCTGAGAACGCTGCGACATTTTTAGCTCTTGCACACGTCGATCTTGTTTAAGTTTTTCTATCTCTTGGTTTAATTGTGTTGCTTTAAATTGATGCTGAAGTACCGCTAGTGCATTTATAATTGCTGTACTTCTGAGCTTTCGTAGCTCACTAATATATTCTTGTTGCAAGGCCATTGCGCTTGAATAATCGCCTTTACTGGCTTCAAGTAGTGCTTTAGTCCCTAAACCCTCCCTAATTATTCGTTCACTGCCATATTCATGAGCAAGTGAAATAGCTCTATCTAAACTTATTTTCGCGTCTTCTAAGTTGCCTTTAACGAATTGAATTTTACCAAGCGCATGTAGCGCATTAAGCTCTAAATTATGGTTACCTATTTTAAGCGCATAGTACTCACCTAATTTAGCTTGCTCGTACGCTTCATCTACTTTTTTTAACACTAAATTAGTATTTGCCAAGTTAGTATATTGCGTAGATAACTTATTGTAATCATTGGCTGAAATATAATAACGCAGCGCTAGCTGGTAATAATGAAGTGCTAAGTCAAATTGATTACTCTCCATATGAGCAACACCCATATTGTTGTATACCTGCGCAATACCACTTTTATCATCTAACCGCTGATAAACTTTAAGTACATCTTGATAAAGACTAAATGCACTATCGTAGCGTGATAAGCGTATATAAACGCCTGCTATATTAAGTAATATGTCGGTTTGATCTTGCTCACTACCGTGCGCTTCGTAAATAGCTTTTGCCTTTAAGTAAAACTCTAGGGTATCGCCTAGCTTATTCATATTAAAATAAGCCAAACCAATATTATTTAGTAAATTTGCTTGTTCAAGTAGTTGTTCATTTTTTTCAGCTAATACTAGGGTGCGGGTATATTCACTTATGGCCTTTTGAAATAGGCCTTGATAAAAAAGTGCTACACCTTGCATTTTTATTGCACGAAAGTGCTCGTCAGGAAAGAAAGTATCTGAAGTGTTTTTTTCTAATAATTTAAAATAGTGTAAAGATTCTTTAAAATTATCAGCCGATAACGCACTATTACCTAATGCCGAATAAACAGCGACACGCTCTTTTTTAGAAACGTTTTTATTAGCAAGTAACGTATTTGCTAATTGTAATTTAGGCTCCCACTGCACTTCGTTTTTGAATTGCTCAAATAACGAATCACTATTTTTGGCAAAGCTAGGAGCTATTAGTACACAGCATATAGTAAATAAGAGGCATTTAAACTTGCCCAGCATAATTTTAATCCTTCAAACCGTTACTTATATCAGTGTAATCTTTATTGAAGATACACTAACTACTAGGGCCTAAACAATGCTTAACCCACTGATTGATGAGATTTTTGAGCTGATATTAACAAGGCAGGTTTGGCAAGTTCATACTTTAGCAGCAGAACTGACAAACCGCAGCGCAATAACAACACTCGATAAAAGCCCTGAACGTGATTTATTTAAACGCAACTTTTTAATTATGAATGCATTGTACCAACTGCAGGCACAATTACGCCCTCAGAGTTTACTCATTTCAACTCTGCATATCGAGCTTTTAGAAAAAGAAGGTAATAGCTTAGTGACAACAAACGAAAATTTGCGAGATTATTATTTAGATTGGTATAATTACGATACGGATGAAGATCAAATTGATGAGCTTTTGAATAGTTTTTGGCATCAGTTCAAAACGACATCACCACAACAAGCATTAAATGAAAATGAATTTAAAGCGTTGGCTTTAGAATGGAAGTTACCTGAAAACTTCACTCTTAAAAACGTTCAAAAGCGCTGGAGACAACTTGCATTACAAATGCACCCAGATAAACCAAATGGTTGTGAAGTTAAGTTTAAAAAAATAAAATTACAATACGAGCAGCTAAAGGTAGCTGCTCGCTAATTTGTTAATTTAGCCGTTTAAATTAACGAGTAAGGCGACGAGCGCGTATTTTACGCCCTTTAATGTTGCCTTCGGTTAGTTTGCGAAGTGCTGGTTTTGATGAATTACGCTCAACAGCAACAAATGCTACGTTATCAAGTACGTTAATTTTACCTACTTGACGACCTGCAACTCCATCCTTACCTGTTAGAGCACCAAGGATATCACCTGCACGTACTTTTTGCTTTTTACCTGAATCAATCATCAAAGTAACCATTTCAGGTCGGTACGGCGGTTTATCTAATAAATTAAACGGCGGCATTTGCTCTGGAGTAATATCACGCTCGTAATGCTCCCCAATTTGTGCAATTTTAAACGCTTCAGCTTCACCATAAATAGAACAAGCAATGCCCTTTTTACCGGCACGTCCAGTTCGGCCAACACGGTGAACATGTGTTTGCGTGTCATGTGCTAAATGGTAGTTAATAACCATATCCATGTCATCAATATCTAAACCTCGTGCAGCAACATCGGTTGCAACAAGTATTGAAGCACTTTTATTTGAAAAGTGAATTAGCGTACGTTCACGATCGCGTTGCTCTAAATCACCGTGCAATGCAACAGCACTGAAGCCTTCGTCAGCTAAATCATCACACACTTGTTGAGTTTCTACTTTGGTATTACAAAATACAACACAGCTTTGTGGTGTAAATTTAAGAAGTAATAACTTAAGCGTTGGATAGCGCTGCTTATTGTTATCCATTTTATAGAAATACTGCTTAATTGTGCTTTTGGCTTGCTCTTCTTCTACTTTAACCATTTCTGGATTTTTAAGTACACGCTTAGCAATTGCTTCAATAGCTCTTGGGAATGTAGCGCTAAATAACAATGTTTGACGATTTTGTGGAATACGCTCAATAATTGCATCAAGTGTGTCTTGAAAACCCATATCAAGCATTTGATCGGCTTCATCAAGCACCAATGTTTCAACATCATCTAAACGTAAAGTACCTTTACGAATATGGTCATCAACACGCCCTGGCGTGCCAACAATAATATGCGCACCATGTTCGAGCGAGCCTATTTGCGGACCAATTGATACACCACCACATAACGTCAATATTTTAATATTATGAATACCACGTGCTAATTTACGCATTTCAACCGCAACCTGCTCGGCAAGTTCACGAGTCGGACACAAAACTAAAGATTGAATACGGAAGCGTTTTACGTTTAATTTAGCTAACACACCCAAGCTAAACGCAGCAGTTTTACCTGAACCGGTTTTTGCCTGAGCAATGATGTCTTTACCAGCAAGTACAGGCGGCAAACTTTGCGCTTGTACAGGTGTCATGTGGGCATAACCAAGTGTTGATAAGTTATCAACGAGTCCAGCCGGTAAAGCCAAAGATGAAAAAGCAGTTGAAGTCACAGTAAGTTCCATAGCAATAAAATAACATGGGAGAAAGCCCCACTAATATGCAGCTTATAATAGCAGAATTCGTAATTGGCAACCATTAACAAACACATTATAAAACATGTTAATGAAAGATGTTGAAAATGATAGTGGTTTGCATTAAGATCGCGATTGTTTTTTACATATCTACGCTGGAAGCAATTAATGAAACTGAATTCTATTTACATAGCACTATTAGCAAGCATTTCAACAAGCACATATGCAAACACTACCGACCTTGAGCGCATAGAAGTAAAGGGTAGCTACTTTAACGATTACAAAGTAGATAACGCTAATGGCGCAATGAGAACATCAGCTTCATTACTTGAAACCGCACAATCTGTCACTGTAATAACCGACACTATTATTAGCGAACAGCTTGCCACTACACTTGGTGAAGTACTCACAAATGACGCAAGCTTAACTGCAGGCTCACAACAACGAAATCGCGAAGTATTTAACTTACGCGGCTTTGAGTTGAGCTCATCGACAGGTTATTTACGCGACGGTCATCAGCATTGGTCACACTATCAACAACCAATCGAAATTTTGCAACAAGTTGAAGTAATTAAAGGCCCATCAAGTATTTTATATGGTCAGTCAGGCCCGGGTGGCTTGGTTAACATGGTAACTAAAAAGCCTACAGCACAAACATTATTTAATGCCAGTGCCGATGTAGATCAGCATGGTTCAACTCGCTTTATGGTAGATGCTGCAGGCGCATTAACTGAATCAGAAGATTTACGTGCTCGTGGTATTTTAGTTAAGCAAGACGTTGACTACTGGCGTGAGTACCAAAATGGTGAAAATCGTGAGCGTGACCGCTTTTTAGGTGCTTTAGTTGTAGATTACGATATTAGCGATAACGCATTAGTACGTGTGCATTACGACCGCACAGATGACGAAGCCGGTTTGGATACGGGCGCATGGATAGACGATAATGCCAATGTAATTGGTAGCGATAAAACAATCCGTGATATGTCTTGGGCGTTTACCGATATTACCGTAGAAAACGTAGGTGTAGACCTTGAAGTATTTTTAACCGATAACTGGCAAGTAAAACTTGGCTATAACGAACAAACGTTTGAGCGCCAACGCTTTGAGTCAGCACCTCGTATGCCTAGCGACTTTACTGAAGGTGACAGCTATGAATCTCGCCCTTACGACCGTTTTGACGATTGGCAATTTAAAACTGCATTTATTGATTTTATTGGTGAATTTAAAACAGGCAGCTTACAGCATCAGTTTTTAATTGGCGCAAACTCGCTAGATTACTACTACGGGCAACGCCGTACTTCCGCTGAATACTTTGATTTTTCTGCAGGACAAGCAGAACCATCACGCCCTTCTGTAAGTTATAAAACAGATGATACAGTAAGCGAAACTGAATACGACTATTACGGTATTTACGTTCAGGACTTAATTTCGTTCTCACCAGAGTGGCAATTATCGCTAGGTGGCCGTTACGATAAACAAACACGAGAAGGTGCAGATAACGAATCATTTGTACCAAAGGTAGGTGTGCTTTATCACCCAAATGCTTCTGCAACTATATACGCTAGTTACTCAGAAGGTTTCGAGCCTCAAGGTAGTGAAACTCTGATTGATGAAACCGATGTAAATAATGGCATGAAGCTAGATGCCATTACCTCAGAGCAAAGAGAGATTGGTATTAAATGGCAATTATTTGATGACCGTTTACTACTAACAGGTGCAATTTTTGATATTAGTAAAGAAGGCACACTTGTTAGCGAACAGCTTGAGACGCCTATTGGCTCATTCACAAGTGAAACAAACCAAGTGGGTGAACAACGCCATAAAGGTGTTGAAGTAAGCGCTCAAGGTGCCGCTACTGACCGTTTATTTGTAATGGCATCAACTATGTACCTAGATGCTAACTTTGAACGCGATGAAGTATTGGAAGGCAAACGCCCTGTTGATGCACCTAAATGGTCGGCATCACTTTGGACCCGTTATGAATTAAACGACGCCATTGCCATTAACGCTGGCGCTTTTTATGAAGGCGAGCGCTTTGCAGATAGCGATAATACAATTACTAAAGATGCCTATACACGTGTTGATGTAGGCGCCACTTATAAGTTTAACTTAAGCAATACCGATATTAACTTACGCCTTAACATCGAAAACTTATTTGATAAAAGCTATTTAGGTGGTGGCGGCACGAGTAATGTAACTGTTGGCGAGGGCACAAATCTTCGTTTAGCAGCGCAATTTAGCTTTTAATTAAATGCTTAAATAACAGCTTTAAAATATAGCCCGCGTACATTTACGCGGGCTTTTTTATATCTAAACGTTTATACCTAACAGCATTAAACCTATTACAAAGCCTATTCATCTCATCTATTTTTTATCATGTTTGTTACATGTTCTAATAGCGCTAATTATTAAAAAGGCTTACCCAAATGAAAAAATTAATTACCGCACTGCTGCTTACTAGCAGTATGGCTGCAAACGCTAACAACGCCGAATTTACCCAAAAGCAATTACAACAAGTCAATGAAGTGCGCACCTCTGCTCTAAATAGTGATTTAAGCTATAAATTACTAGAGTCATTAACAACTGAAGTAGGACCTCGCTTACCTGGTACTGAAAATGATAAAAAAGCAGTGGCATGGGCTAAAGCTAAATTTAATGAGCTTGGTTTTGATAAAGTATGGCTTGAAGAAGCGACTTTTCCTGAATGGCGCCGTTATAGCGAAAGCGGAAAAATACTAACACCAAGCGAGCAACCTCTACATTTAACTGCATTAGGTAACAGTATAAGCACGCCTAAAGATGGGATCACAGCACCAGTAGTCTTATTTGAAACACTTGATGAATTAAAAGCCGCACCGGCGAACAGCCTAAAAGGTAAAATTGCGTATATTAATTACCGCATGAACCGCGATATAGACGGGAATGGTTACGGACCTGCTGTAAAAGCACGTGGCACAGGCGCGATAGAAGCATCTAAAAAAGGGGCTGTTGCCTACATGATGCGCTCGGTAAGTACTGGTCATCATCGTTTTGCACACACTGGCGGTAGTTACTACAAAGAAGGTGTTACAAAAATACCTAATGTAACCATTGCTAACCCAGATGCCGATCAAATAGCACGACTCATTGCTTTAGATAAAGACGTTTCTGTAAATATTAATGTGCAAACCGAAAGCCTTGGTGAAGGCACAGGTTATAACGTTATTGGCCAATTTAATGGTACCGAAAACCCTGAGCAATATGTATTAATTGGCGGGCATTTAGATTCTTGGGACTTAGGAACTGGCGCACTAGATGACGGCGCAGGCGTTGCACTAACAATGGCAGCCGCTAAACATATTAGCGATGTAAAGCGTCCTAAGCGAAGTATTCGTGTGGTACTTTTTGCAGCTGAAGAGCTAGGTCTTTGGGGTGCAAAAGCTTATTTTACAGAGCATAAAAACGAGCTAAGCAATATTGTTGCAGCAGCTGAGTCTGATTTTGGCGCTGATGTTGTATATGCTTTTGAATCGAACGTAAGCGCAGAGTCACTTCCTGTAGTGCGTGCTATTGCAAAAGAACTTGCGCCGTTAAATATTGAGCATATTGGTAAAAACCAAGCGAATGGTGGCCCTGATCTAATTCCACTTAAAGCAGCAACCTCAGCACCTATTTTTGAACTTGCTCAAGATGGAACAGATTACTTTGATTACCATCATACAGCTGACGATACGCTTGATAAAGTAACACCTGCTAAGCTGCGTCAAAATACCGCTGCATACGCTGTATTTGCTCTAATGGCTGCTGATGCAAAAACAACAATTAAGCCTAAAGCTCAAAATAAGTAATAACTGACATACTTACTTACAGTTTGTGGCTTTAACTAACACGCTTCTTGTTTTACCTTTAGGTAATTAAACAAGGAGCGTGCTTTATGTTACTTTTCAACACGAGTGAATCATTTCCACATTTTGCACAAACAACACGCTGCCCTCATTGTCAAAGCGACGCCTACCATTTAGTAAATAAAAGCCGCTATTTACGGTTTAGTATTTTACCTATGCTTGCCTTAAAATTAAGTTATAAACGCGAGTGCTATCAATGCGGAAAAAGCGAACCTGTAAAAATAACGCAACTACCGTTAATAGAAAAACTAAGCCTACCTAAATACTTTATTGGTGTATTTTTATTACTTTGGATTGTTTTATTTTTTTATCAACAGCACCTTAATAGCGAGTCTCGAAAGGAAGGCTATTTAAATACGCCTAAAATATATGATACTTACTTAGTACACGCCGACAAATTTACACACGAGCCCTGGACCCTAACCAATTTAAGAATTGCTCAAGTTTTAAATTTTGACGAACAATTTATTACCTTTCAGATAAGCAACTACAGCTATAAACGTAATAATAGTATTACTTTGGCAATGCGTACTAGCCAGCTAATTCAAGACAATTACTTTTCCACTAAAACAATCACCCTCCCTCGTGATGAAGTAGCACGCCTTTACAACGACGAAGCTATTTACGACGTGCTGCGCCCCTATGCCAACATCCTTTATGGTGGGTTTGTGATGCATCCTCCCAAACCTAAGCCACTATATAAAGGCTTAAAGCTCGATAAAAACAATCAACAAGGCATTATTTATTTTAAAGATGGTTTGTTTGTTGAAGCATTTAATAGCTTTAAACAAGCTGCTGAAGCGGGCTCTCAATGGGGGCAATTAAATTTAGCGCAAATGTATCGTGATGGTCAGGGAATAGATCAGGATCAACAGCAGGCTATTTATTGGTACAAAAAGGCCATTGAGCAAAAAAATACTAAAGCACAATTTGAATTGGAATCTCTTTGTAAAATAGCTAACTGTGAATGAGTGAATTTCAATATAGCTGGCGCAACAAGTACGCCAGCTTGGAATTATTTTTTAAATAATTTTGTATAACCTACATGTATAAGCACAACAACTAAGCCAGCAATCACGCCTAGCAAACCATCAAACAATAGAGGAGCTAATACCTCTCCTGTACCGCCAGCAACAGATTGGGCATAGTTTGTTACATCGACTTGAGTATGATGCAGTAACTCAACACCATGTACTAAAATCCCGCCACCGACTAAAAACATCGCGATGGTGCCCGCAAATGCTAAAAACTGCATCAACCTAGGCGCTGCTGCGAGTAAGCCTTTCCCAAGTAATTCTTTAAATTTATTAGCTGTTACCTTTGATTGGTTGAGTAAATAAAGCCCGGCATCATCCAGTTTTACAATACCTGCCACTAAGCCATAAACACCAATAGTCATTATAATTGCGATAACACAAAGCACTAAAGCTTGATTAAGCAATGTAGCACCTGCCACAGTACCTAAAGTAATCACAATAATTTCGGCAGAAAGAATAAAGTCGGTTCTTATTGCCCCTTTTATTTTTTGTTTTTCGTACTCAACTAAATCTAATTTCTCACCCTCGTCTACCGCTTCACTGTTATGAGGCAAAAACTTAGCAAATACTTTTTCAGCTCCCTCAAAACATAAAAACAAACCACCCATCATTAAAAGCGGTGTTATTAACCAAGGCAGCCATACGCTTATTAATAAAGCAGCGGGTACGAGTATCGCTTTATTTAAAAATGAGCCCTTTGCCACAGCCCAAACAACCGGTAATTCACGCTCTGCTGCTACACCTGTAACCTGCTGTGCATTGAGCGCTAAGTCATCGCCTAATACACCCGCTGTTTTTTTTGTTGCAACCTTACTCATTGTCGCAATGTCATCAAGTAAAGTGGTTATATCATCTAATAACGTTAAAAGGTTAGTGCCTGCCATAAAGCTTCCGAGCTCAAAAAATATTGCTATAAACATAACTTAAAGCGCTACTTTCACCAACGGTTAATTTTGCTTTGTTATTCTTACATTAGATTAAAATTTTGCCCTGTGTTTTAACTAACGTTTAAAGAAGATGGGAGGAAAAATGAAAGTATATTTAGCATTAATCGCTATTTTACTAAGCTTAACCGCATGTAGTGATTTAAAAACCAGTACTGCTTACCAATGCGATGATGAGAGCGTAAAACTCAATATTATTAATAATTCTGAAGCCGAACTTATCTTTAACAATAAAGTGCATGTACTTAATCACGAAAAAAGTGCATCTGGGAATAAATATATAAGTGAAGAGGTACTGTTTTGGGGTAAGGGTAAGGAAGCCATGTTAATCATTGCAGGTAAAAAAAGACAGTGCACCAAGGTTTAACATAAAAACAACCAATAAATCACAATAATGCTACAATAATTAAAGACCCATTATTGTGATGAAGTTATGCGTTCAATTGCGATCAAACATAAAATAATTTTAGCCTTTACAGCCATTGGCATATTGGTGCTAACAAGTAGTGTATTTTTTTATTGGTCATTAAACAAAATTAGCGTTAACAATACCCGAACCGAAAAATTAGCGGTTCCGGTACAACAGTTCAGCAAAGATTTAAGGCTATCATTACTGTCTATTACCAAATTTAACGCCTTAGCTTACAGCCAAGCAAACCTTGATTTACTTCAACAAAATAAAAAACAGGCGCAAGTTGAGCAACAACAATTTAGCGATATGCTCAATTTGTTAAGCACTCAACTAAATCAACAAATAACAATGCAAAATTTACTCACCAGTACCAACGCAGGTTTCGAGCAACTGACTGAAGTAAGTATCGCAATGTTTAGCGCTAAAGAGCGTAAGTTTGTAGCGCAAAATTCCACCATAGAATTATCAGCAACGTTTAACGAGCAACTTTACAATTTAAGTTCTAACTTACTTGATATAGAACTTTTAGAAGTGCCTGTAAAACAGCAGGCGTTACTTAATGCTATGTTTGGAACAGCGACCCGTATAGATGATTTATTGTTTAACTTAAGCAATAATATAAAAAGCATTACTCAAACTGCAAGTATCAATGATTTAAATAGTCATCAGCAAGATACTCTATTTCTACTAGATAACATCCAACCTAATTTCACCTATTTAGAGCAACAAGCGCTACCTTTTGATAATGCGTTTAATGCTAAAAATTTAACGGCTAAGTTTAATCAATTAAGAGAGTTACTTAACAACGATACAGGAATTTACGCCCAACAAAATAAAGTACTCAAAAGTGCTATTGCTGCGGCTCAAAATTTTGAACACTTTCAACAGCAATTTATAACAACAGAAGGTCAGCTTATTGAACTTAATAAATTGGCTGATGAGCGCTTTAATGCCTTACAAACTAATGCAAAGGCCGCCATAAATACAGGGATTAGTTCTGTAGTAATTATTACGATTGTTTTAATTATATTGATTATCGCAATCTCTATTTTTACAACTCGCGCAATGCTAAAACCGCTTAAAAAAGTAAACCGCGATTTAGCCCGAATCGCCTCAGGTGATTTATCAAAGCGAAGCCACCCACGTAGTAAAGATGAATTTGGTACTTTGCTAAATAACATAAATAAACTCAGTGAAGACCTTACTAACCTAATTGGTGCAATTAGTAGCGACGCCCACAAACTAGACCGCAGCGCTATTAAAACCAGTGAAAAAGGTCAGCAAATGACGGTTGTTGCACAACAGCAGTTAGAGCGAAGCGCGCAGGCAACATCGCTTGCACAAAATATGCTAACCAACTCACAAGCGGTTTATGAGCAAGCTGATAAAACATCAAGTGAAATAACCAATGCATCGCAATTTGCAAATGATGTAAACGAGATTGCTAATCAAAATAGTCTAAGTATAGAAACTTTATTGCAGCGCCTTGATAAAGCAGTAGGCAGCACAGAAGTACTCGCACAGTACACCCAGCTTATTGAAGCCATTGTTGAAACAATTAGTAGCATTGCCGAGCAAACTAACTTACTAGCACTTAATGCTGCAATTGAAGCAGCGCGAGCGGGTGAAAACGGACGCGGGTTTGCTGTAGTTGCTGATGAGGTTCGATCATTAGCTGCTCGTACACAAACCTCGACTAGCGAAATAAACACCATGATCCAAACATTGCAACAACACACTAAAACAACTCAAGAACACATTACTGATGGCCAATACCAAGCCAAGCAATGTGTTAAAAACAGCATTGAACTAAATAAAGCCGTAGAGCGTATTAAAAGCACATTGTTGTCTGTTAATCAGATGAGTGAGCAAATTGCTCATGCATCACATGAGCAATTGACTAACAGTGGCGACATTCAACAAATAATGGCAAAGGTGACAGAGCAAGCAACCTTGAATGCCCAAAATGCGACAACCCTAGCAAGCGAAAGTGAAGACGTAAACCAACTTGCACACTCTTTAACGAGTGCCGTAGAGCGCTTTAAGTTTTAAGTGCAAGTAATGACTTGCCTTGCATGAAATGGGTATAATACTTTAACTCTTTTGCTTAATAGCGGCCCACAATGAAATATAAAGATCTACGTGATTTTATCGATTTGCTTGAAAAAAAAGGCGAACTTAAACGTATCACCCAAGAAATCGACCCGTATCTTGAAATGACCGAAATATCTGATCGCACATTGCGTGCAAAAGGCCCTGCGTTATTATTTGAAAACCCAAAAGGCTACGATATGCCGGTACTTACCAACTTATTTGGTACACCAAAACGCGTAGCAATGGGCATGGGCCAAACAGATGTTAGCGAGCTTCGCGAAGTGGGTAAGCTACTCGCTTTTTTAAAAGAACCTGATCCACCAAAGGGTATTAAAGAAGCACTAGGCGCTATACCTATTTTTAAGCAAGTGCTTAATATGCCTGCAAAAGAAGTTAAAAAAGCACCTTGCCAGCAAGTAGTTTTAGAAGGTGATGATGTAGATTTAACTAAATTACCTATTCAACATTGCTGGCCAGGTGATGCAGCGCCATTAATTACTTGGGGCCTTACAGTTACTAAAGGGCCTTATAAAAAGCGCCAAAATTTAGGTATTTATCGCCAGCAATTATTAGGCAAAAATAAAATAATTATGCGCTGGTTGTCACATCGTGGTGGCGCGCTTGATTTTCAAGAATGGTGTAAAGAAAACCCAGGGCAACCCTACCCTGTATCGGTAGCATTAGGTGCCGATCCTGCCACTATATTAGGTGCCGTAACGCCTGTACCTGACACTCTAAGCGAATATGCATTCGCTGGGTTATTACGTGGCAGCAGAACCGAAGTTGTAAAATCTATTTCAAATGACCTACAAGTCCCTGCCAGTGCAGAAATAGTACTTGAAGGTTACATAATGCCTGGTGAAATGGCGCCAGAAGGCCCTTATGGTGACCATACCGGTTACTATAATGAAGTCGATGACTTTCCAGTAATGACGGTCACTCATTTAACGCATCGTAAAGATCCTATTTATCACAGCACATTTACCGGCCGTCCGCCTGATGAGCCTGCTATTTTAGGTGTGGCACTTAATGAAGTGTTTGTGCCGATACTACAAAAGCAATTCCCTGAAATTGTCGACTTTTACCTTCCGCCTGAAGGGTGCTCATATCGTATGGCGATTGTAACAATGAAAAAACAATATCCAGGCCATGCTAAGCGCGTGATGATGGGAGTTTGGTCGTTCTTACGTCAGTTTATGTACACCAAATTTGTAATCGTCTGCGATGACGATGTTAACGCCCGCGATTGGGAAGATGTTATTTGGGCTATAACAACCCGAATGGATCCAGCGCGTGATACAACATTAATAGAGAACACACCTATTGATTATCTCGATTTTGCATCGCCAGTCTCAGGTCTTGGTTCAAAAATGGGGATGGATGCTACCAATAAATGGCCTGGCGAAACCACCCGCGAATGGGGCGAGCCTATTGTTATGGATAAAGACACCAAAGACCGTGTAGATGATATTTGGGAAAGCCTTAATATTGTTTAAGTGTTTATATGTAAGTACATATCAGGCTATAAAATAACCCTGCAGATATGCTAGAATCGAGCTATTCGATTGCGTATCTGCTGTTACAAGCGCTGCTAAAAGGTAAAAAATGCAAACATTAAAAGCTGAAGTTGTAGCTATCAGCCCACTTACAGAATTTGTTCATAAAGTAATTTTAAAGCCACAACAACCTGTGACCTTTGAAGCTGGCCAATACATGCAACTCGTATTAGGCGAAAAAGACAAACGTGCTTTTTCTATAGCTAGTCGCCCTTCACAGTGCGATGCAATAGAACTGCATATTGGCGCCTCAGGTGCCGATTCGTATGCAATGCAATCGTTAGAGCATTTACGAAACGCCCATACCACAGGGCAGTTAGTAGACATTGAAGCTGGCTTGGGTATTTCACAGTTGCGCCTGCAATGTGAGCGCCCTATTATTTTACTCGCCGGTGGTACTGGTTTTTCATACGCAAAATCAATGGCTGATCATTTAGCTGAAATAAAATGTGACCGTCCTGTATTGTTTTACTGGGGCGTAAAAGAAGAATCTGCTTTATACGCACACACAGAAATGCAAGCATGGGCAGATAGCCATGAGAATTTTAAGTTTATTCCTGTAGTAGAAAATCCATCTGCTAATTGGCAAGGACACACTGGCTATGTACACAAAGCAGTAATGCAAGATATTGTGTCACTAGAACCATACGATATTTATATGGCAGGTCGTTTTGACATGATAGGTATTGTCCGTGATGACTTTATTACTCATGGTGCAATTCGTGAAAACATGTACGCAGATGCATTCGCATTTATCAAATAATTGAAATTTACTTTCAGTTATAAATAAAGGCACCTAATCGGTGCCTTTATTTTTATAACAACAAATATTTAATAGTTAAAACCTATCAACTCCATCAATATAAACAATTTCCTAAATCCCTATCTATAAACCATACTTTGTATAGAACATCAGCGGGAGAGACCCAAATGCTAAATACAAAAGTAAAAGATTTTATGCAACGCAAGTTGCCAAATATCACACCAGATACAGAAATGACGACAGCCATAGCAGAACTACAAAAATTTAAACTACTTGGCGCACCAGTATTTGATAAAGATAAATACTTAGTTGGATTTATATCAGAGCAAGAGCTGTTACAACCACTTACTCAAAGCAGTTATTTTTGTGATGGGATGGTTAAAGTATCGCAGCTTATGCAAACAGAGGTAGTGACCGTTAGCGGCGATACCAACATTATTGAGCTTGCACAGCAGATGCAGCCTGGTAAACCAAAAAACTACCCTGTTGTAGAGGGCATTAAAGTAATCGGTATGATCAGCCGAGCAGATGTACTTAAAGCACTTTACGATAATTACATAAGCTGCCAAACACACTAAATTGCAGATACAAAAATGCCGCTTATATAAAGCGGCATTTTTAATGCTCTTAAATTAACGTGCGCTAACGAGTGCTAAAAGTTCTTTTTTATCGCCATCGCTTAAAAATGCTATTTCTAACGCATTTTTTTGAGCTTTTTCCATATCAGCTTGAGATAAGCCAGCTTTAGGTGCAGCAACGGTATATTCATACTCAATTTCAATACCTTCAACCGCAGGATCATCAGTATTAATACACGCTAAAATACCATAATCTAAAAACTGTTTAAGTGGGTGCTTAGTTAAATCGTTTACTGTACTGGTTTGAATATTACTTGTTAAGCATGACTCAATACCAATACGGTTATCGCGTAAATAATCCATTAGTTTTGGATCTTCAATTGCTTTAACGCCATGCCCTATTCGGCTCGCACCCAACTCATTAATTGCTTGCCAAATACTTGGAGCACCAAGTGCTTCTCCAGCATGAATAGTCGAAGCTAAATACGCATTTCGTACTTGTTTAAAGTGCTCTACAAACAACTCACCCGGGAAGCCAATTTCGTCACCGGCTAAATCAACAGCGACTAAATCCTTTTTAAATGCGAGTAATGCATCAAGCTCTTTTTGACACGTTTTTACGCCATAAGTACGCGATAAAATACCAATCAAGTTAGCTTTTATATTTGCGCCCTTTGTTGCTGATTTAATACCATCAACAACTGCCTCTACAACGCCTTCTGGGTGTAAACCTTGGCTTTGTGCCATGTAGTAAGGGCTAAATCGAAGCTCCACATAATCAAGACCTTGTGCTTGTGCATCTTCAATGTTTTCAATTGCGATACGTCTACACGCATCGTAGTCGCCAAGCACAGTAACTCCCCAATCTAACTTTTGTAAAAAAGCCATGAGGTTTGGTTCAGGATCAATAACTTGAACATGAGGGATTAATGCTTCAACGTTATCTGCAGGTAGCTCTATATTAAACTGTCGACCAAGTTCTAATATGGTTTGCGCACGTACATTACCGTCTAAATGGCGGTGAATATCTAGCAAAGGTAATTTTCTATTGATCATAATAGCAACCCAGTTTAGTTAAATTTGCGCGCATGATACGCAGATACAGTTATTTTTCAAGTCTATATGATTTGCGGTAAGTTTTAGCGGTCATATGTCTGCTTTTTGTGCAAAAAAATGATATAGCCTATTTTCCTGATAAGTGATGCCAAAGAGTTTTAAAAAGCGTATTTGCATCAATAGGTTTGGTAATATAGCCATTCATTCCACAGGCTAGTGCCTTTTTAACGTCATCGTCATGGGCGTTCGCCGATAGCCCTATTATGGGTAAATCAATTAACTCTAAATCACGACGAATTACTTTTGTTGCTTTGAGTCCATCCATTTTTGGCATTTGAATATCCATAAGCACAATGTCGTAGCTATTTTCGGCTAGCTTTTCTATGGCTTCAAAACCATCGTTAGCAATGTCGGCAATACAGCCTTTCGTTTTTAAAATAGCATTAGCAACATGCTGATTAAGTGGATTATCTTCTACTAAAAGTAATTTATAGCCTGTAAATGATAATGTACTTACGTCTATTTCGTTGTATTGCTGCTGAATTTGCTCTGCCTTTGGTAAAGGCGATATTAGCGGCAAACTAAATGTAAATGTAGAGCCTTTACCTTCATAACTAACTAAATCAATTGCACCACCCATTAACTCAACTAGTTTTCTGCAAATACTTAATCCTAAGCCTGTACCACCATATTGGCGTGAGGTTGAGCTATCGGCTTGCGAAAACGGTTTAAACAATTGTTTTTGTGCTTCGCTACTAATACCAATACCCGTATCGTTAATACTAAAATAAGTCATTTTTTTCGATTGCCAAATTTTCAGAGTGATTTCACCTTCCCCTGTAAATTTAACCGCATTATTGAGCAGGTTCAGCAGCACTTGTTTTAAGCGGATTGGATCGGTATTAATGACCAAATTTGATGTTTTATCAAAATCGAGACTTAACTTTATTGATTTAATGTCAGCCTCAAACTGAAGTAAATTAAGCATTTCATCCGCTAAACTCGCTACATTAATAGGCTCTTGCATTAAGTCTAGCTTGCCTGCTTCCATTTTTGAAAAGTCGAGCACATCGTTTAATACCCTCAGTAAAACACCAAGTGCCCCATCTGCTTGCTCTATGTAACTTCTAGCTTGTTGCCAATCGTTTTGCTGGAGCGCTAAATAATGCAGCCCTTTTATACCGTTAATAGGGGTGCGGACTTCGTGGCTCATGTTTGCTAAAAACTGCCCCTTTATATGACTCGCTTCATCTGCTTTTTGTTTTTCTTTGCGTAGTGTATGTGTTTGCTTGGCCACTTGTTCGCGAATTTGTATGTTTGTACCAGTAACTGAAATCAAAAATGTAATCAGTAACCACACAAACAACATACCTACTATTTGTGCAAGCCAATATACTAACCAAGACGTTCTAACTATTGGCTCATATAACTCAACCTGCCACATACGCTTTCCAATCAACAATTGATATTCTTTAAATAGCGCTTGCGAATTAGCGGTATCTGCAATATAAATTGCCTGCTTTTTCCTTGGTATCGTTGTATCAAAAAAGCTAGCTGAAATTGAGTTGTTGTGATCAAATAATAATGTTTGCGATAAGCGTTTCAGGCTGACAATCGCTGCCACAAAGCCTTGAAAATCATCTTCGGTAGAGGACTCTCTAAAAACAGGATATAAAAAAAGCACACCGTGTTCGGCTGTATTTTGGACCAAGTTAATTGGCTCACTTAGTGCAAGTTCATTAAGCTCTTTCGCTTTGCTAAGCGCTGCACCTCTTACTTTACTAGAAGCTAAATCAAACCCTAAAACATCTTCATTACCTTTTAAGGGATATACGTACTTTACTGGAAAGTAATTACTACGCGTACCTGCTGGTTGCCAAGCTCCATCTAGTGACTTTTCTTTTATGTATAGAGGTTTGCCTGTGGCTGGATTTTCATGTGTCTCAAAATCTGCGAGTTTATTTGCTGGTATATAAGGTATCCATTCGAAAGCTAGAATTTCTTGGCTGTAGTCCAACTGCTTTGAAGTAAATTGTTTAAACTCTTTAAAATCCACGTCACTACTACTAGCAAAATATGTAGCTAATAAGCCTAAATGAGCAGTAATACCATCAAGCTTTTGGCTTATAGCATTTTGCACAGTAAGTATTTTGGCTTCTTGCTTTTGAATATCTTTTTCTTTTTTAACACTAGCAGCGCCATAAAAACTAGCGCTGATCAGTATGTAAATTAATAGCGAGGGTAAAATTACCAGCATACGGTGGCGTACTTGTGTGTAATTAAAAGCGGCGAGTACTAAAGGTGTAAATATAAGTACGCCAATACTGTCGCCAATCCACCATGCTATAAAGTTATCAAAAATAGCATTGGTCGGAATCACATTATTCAATGCTAATAAACTTGTTCCTACACCTGCAGCAATAACACAACATATTGGTCCTGCTACTATTAAGCTCTGCACACTGTGTTTTAAAGAAGATAAATCTAGTGGAGTCTTTATAACATTTACTATAATTTGACGACCAATCCAAGCCTGTAAAACAGAGGCTAAAGTGACGCAAATAGCTTGTAAAAGCACATTAAAATGAAGAATATCTACGGTGTTATCAAGATGAATTAAGTTAGTACAAAAAGCACCAATAATAAGGCCAATAAATGACTTACGTCCCCAAATTAAAAAGCTCGCTAAAGCAATTCCTGAGGGCGGCCAAGAGGCAACCGCATAGCCATCTACAGAAAGAAGTGAGTTGCTAAAATACCCAGTAAAAAAGTAAGCACAAGCCAAGCTAAGGGTTAATATTAAAAACTTTCTCAATGCTTGTGCTCCTGAACTACAAAAAATGCTAAGTAGTTATAGTGTAGTCATTTATTGATATAAAACGAGCGCCTTTTCTGCTTGTGCACTATTTTTATAACTCAACACAGCTTGTTCAGAGAACTGTTTTTTATTGTCGCTATTCAGTGCTTTATCAAAAATTCTAGCTGCTAAGTCATAATCACCTTTAGCATTAGCAAGGCAAGCCAGCGCAAGTAATAGTGAATTATTTGAATCATCCTTCTTAAGGCGTTCTTGAATGCTTATTTGCAACTTAGCTGCATCGGCTGCTGTTGCTTTACTTAATATATTTGCAAGCTCTAAGTGTTGCTCACTATGCTTAACCATCTTAATTAAGTCACTTTCAATAACAGCCAATTGACCTGCTTGCGCCATTTGCATTAAATATGCGGTGTGGGCATGAGCTTGCAGCTTTTTCGGTAGCTGTTTATATTTTTCACTCAGCTTGTCTGCATCTAACGCATTAAAATAAGCACTAAATAACTGCGTCCACTGTACATCAGTAAGTGCTTTTTTGCGCAGTAAACGCGGCAAAAAGTCTTCCAGCGCACTAAAGTGTTGTTGCTGTACTAATACTTCTGCATAAAGCTTTAACTCAAGTGCGGTGGCTTTTTTAGCTTCTGCGCTAATACGCATTTGTGATTCAATCGCGCTACTGTCGCCACTTGCCAACCATAGCTTTGCTACTTTTAATTGATGCTCTGGGCTTATTTCAAATAAACGCTCAAGTGCTTTATCTGTTTGATTATTAGCAAGCGCTGCTTTTGCAAGTAATGCTAAGCGAATATCTTCAAACTTATCTGGTACGCTATTACCCGATAAAGCCTGTTCTACGTGCTCGTAATCATCATTAATTGCACTCCAAAGAGCCTGCTCAATAGCTGCTTGTTTGCGCTCTTGGCTACGTGCAAAAAAGCCATGCTTAGTATTATGATAAATCGATAATAAATAACGAATTAACTTATATGTTAAATATAAAACAACAGCGGTAATGACTGCCATTATACAAAACGATACTATCGTGCCTTCTATCGTCGTATTGTTAAATGAAATAAGTACATAACCTTTTTCATCTAGAACGAATGGAGTAACCGCTAGTACAACAACAATAGCTACAATTAAAATAATTAGCCCTATCATTGCGCCCACTCCTTAACCTTTTGTGTACTGTTTAAGGTTACTTTTGGATTAAAGTTAAGCTGCTCTTTTTCAAGTTTAGACAACGCTTTAAGTACCGTTTTAGTTGTATCATCGTCTTGCTTAAAGTACTCACCAACTAAACGTTTTGCTTCACTTAAGGCGCTAAAGAAAATACTCGCCTGCTTACTCATAAGTGCATCTTGTGCCTGAGTTATATTAAGCTTGATTCGTTGATTTATTAAATGGCGCTCTTGATCCGTAAGTAATGGCTCAATGGAAACACCCTCGTGCTGACGAATAGTAATAAAGCTATCCACAATTTTATTCCAGCTATTACTCAAGTTTTGCTGCCAATCACTCACGTCACCACTTAAAGCATTTTCATCTATTGCAGCTGCTTCTTCTGGTAAATTAACTGCATTAAAAACTAAGTCGTCAATACTGCTTAGTACACTGTTTAGCTGTAAATAAATAGCCTCTGTTGCAACAGGTTTAAGGCTATCAAGTGTTTGTATATCTTGCATAATCGCTTGGCGAACTTCAACTGTTCCTGGGTGCTCACTAAGTAATCCATCTAAGCGTTTTAAAACAGCACTAGTGCCTTGGTAGTCTTTTTCAGCCCATAGTTTAAACTCAGCCATACGCTGTAAGCTGGTTACTTCTTGCGGGTTTAACGATGAGCCTTGTTGCTGCGCCTTTTGCAAAGCCGCTTTTAGTTCTTGCTGATTTTGAACTGCACTTTCATTTAGGGCTGCGGCAACTTTTTCTTCACTATTAAACAGCGCTTGTTGCAAATTAGATTGCGCCGATTTAAGTGCTTGCAGCTCCTGGGTGAGTAACTTATTTTGCTCGCTTAACTCATTAACGGCTAGGTTTTGCGCCTTACCAGCATTTAATTTTTGATAAAACTCGTATCCAACACCAGATGCCACAATTAACGAAATAAGAAGCGCAAGTACTGCAACCTTACTTATTTTTTGTTTACTTTTGTCTGCCGTATTTTTTGTAGCTGTAGGCTCTTGCTTAGTTGATTTAGCAGAGGTCGTGTTAGCTATTGTTGGTGTGGCTTTTTCTGCCGTTACTGGCTTTGACTGTTCGCTCATGTTGCTACCTTGCTGATTTATGCAGGTAAACATAGCATTATCGCTAGCCCCTGCTGCAATGTGTATATTAGCCGAACTTACCTGTTGCAGCTTTAAATAAGCGGCTATACGCTCGCTGGCAACATAAAATCGGCACTGTTGTAACCATTGTAGTTGGTGTGCAGTAAGGCTTTTAAATATAGCATCAACTGCTGCATTACTTGTTATGACTATACCGTGTACATTCTGGCTTTTCCAGTGGTCTGTCCAGTTGAGGGTAATACTCTCTGTCGGTTCACGTTTGTACACAACACAATTATTTAAAAAAGCACCGCGCTCTTTGAGCGTTTTAGCTAACTCAGGGCGGCCACCTTGGCCCTTAACTAATACTATATTACAGCCATCCACCTCGGCGAGTGATTTAAGCGCAAGTAACCCTTCTGAATCATACTGCTTTGGTACTGCTGCGCGCACACCAAATTGCTCATATATAACATCGGCTGTTTGTTGTCCAACCGCATAAAATTGCGCTTTGGTATTTATATCTGGTTTTAATTGCGAAAGTGCACTGACTGCATCTTGCGATATAAATATTATTTTATCTGCATTTAATAGTGGACTAAGCTCAGTGCTGGAGGGTGTTAAATGCGTTATTTTTAATACCGGAAATAAAGACGCCTGATAACCCGCTTGCTCAAGTTGCTGTGCAAGGGCTGCGCCTTTTCCTTCGGGCCGAGTTATCAGAATATGTGTCATTTATGCGTCTCTATAAACTTCAGCTAATATTTTGTCTGCACCTTGAGCTAGTAATTTTTTAGCAAGCTCAATACCTAGTTTTTCTGCGTCATTTACATGGCCTGTTACTTCGTCACGTAAAATTTCGCTGCCATCAACAGCACCAACTAAACCACGTAAATGCACTTGTTCGCCATCAACCAATGCATAAGCACCAATAGGAACTTGGCAACCACCTTCTAAATAGCGATTCATCGAACGCTCTGCGTTTACGCGAATACGTGTTTGTGTATGCTCAAGTGGTGCAAGTAATGCTTTGGTTACTTCATCATCAATACGACATTCAATACCTACAGCGCCTTGACCATTTGCTGGTAATGACACTTCTGGCTCAATGTAGTCAGCAATACGCGACTCCATTTCTAAACGAATAAGCCCTGCAGCCGCTAAAATAATAGCATCATATTGGCCGTCATCTAATTTACCTAAACGCGTATTTACATTGCCGCGTAAATCACGAATATCTAAATCAGGGCGAAGTGCCTTAATTTGGCACTGGCGGCGTAAGCTCGAAGTACCAACAATAGCGCCTTGTGGTAGGGCACTTAAATTAGCGAAATTGTTTGATACAAACGCATCGCGTGGATCCTCACGCTCACAAATAGTATGCAGTGCTAGCCCTTGAGGAAACTCTACTGGAACATCTTTCATAGAATGTACGGCAATATCAGCTCGGCCATCTAGCATGGCTTGCTCTAGTTCTTTAACAAATAAGCCTTTACCGCCAATTTTGGCCAATGGCGTATCTAAAATTATATCCCCTTGTGTCGACATTGGGACTAATTCTACGCGCACATCTGCATGAAAACGCTCAAGCTCTGCTTTTACAAATTCGGCCTGCCAAAGTGCTAGAGCGCTTTTGCGCGTTGCGATGCGTACTAATTTTGTTTTTTCTGTCATAGGGGTATCCAATTAATTACTGCGTTTAGCCAGTTTTAGTCAGCTAAAATTCTAAATTCTTTTTGGGCAATTAAATTACCTTGCTCATCAACTACATCAACACGCCAATGACCTGTTTGTGTGTTCATTATATTTTTTGTTGAGTACGTTCTGTAACGAGGCGAAGTAACATTAAGTGTAATTTCAGCCATCGTTTCACCTTCAAACGACCAAACATGCTTAACTTGCTGGCCTTGAAGGTTTTTAATCTCGCTAAAAAACGATAACCCTTCCTCAAACTGGCTTAACCTAATATCAGCAGCAAACACATTAGTAGGCTCACGCTTACTTACTTTACGAGTAAGTACCGCACGACTAATTTTACCCGTGTCTATTTGCGCGCCCAATGCCACACTTGCCACATGTGCTGTAGAGGAAAAACCTTCAGTGCCACTCAATGCGCCATCATCACTTTCTAACTCTAAAAGTAAGTCACTTTGACTAGCAGGCTCAGTTACGTTTTGGGCTTCTGCGGTTTCTTCTTGCACATCATTATCAAGGTTTGAGTTTAACTCTGTATTAATACTTTCGCTTTGATCAGTAACAATATCGTTGTTAGCCAACAAAGCCGAGGTATTATTTACAAGGTCTACTTCGGCAGGTGTATTACTTGAAATGTGAGTCTCATTTTGCTCAGCTAACAAAGGTTCAATACTCGCTTGAGTTACCTCTGCAGACTCAGCTGGGGTATTGTTTACTGATGATTGAGGCTCAACATCCATTACCTCATCGCTTGTTTGGTTTTCAGCGTTACTGCTAAAACTTAAGAATTGTTCCTGCTCATTTGGGTGCTCACCTTGCTCTGCATTAACAGAGGTGGTTAAGCCATAAACAACTGCTGCAGAGGTCATTAATACCAACATAGCAATACTCACAATACGACGCCAATTCCACTCGTAGCTTACCGTTGGTACGCTCTGTTGTAATTCGCGTTTAACATTTGCTTTTATAACTATTTTTTGACTCATATTGACCTCAGCGGTTCCAAAATTAGCTTAAACGAGCAATTAACCATTGGCGAATAGCTTGCAATTCTTCTGCGCAAACTTGATGAGCCATTGGATATTCTTGCCAGCTTACATCCATGTTATGTGCTGTTAATACTTCAAACGCATTTCTACCCGCACTCTGCGGTACAACGTTATCTTGGCTACCATGAGCCATAAATACGTTTAAATCAGAATGTTTTGCTTCATCAGCAAATTTGTGTGGCACACACATATAAGTAGAAAGCGCCATAACACCCCCAAGCTTTTGCTCAAAGCGCGGCGCTAAATGCAAAGACACAACACCACCTTGAGAAAAACCAGCTAAAATTATTTTATTAGCAGGAATGCCATTAGCAATTTCTTTATTAATTAACTCTTCTACCTTTGCAGCAGAATCTCTTACGCCTTGTTCATCGGCACGCTTATCTAATTCTATAGACTTAATATCGTACCAAGAGCGCATTTCCATGCCACCATTTATGGTGACCGGTTGCACTGGCGCATGCGGAAAAATAAACCGTATACCAAGCTCGCTTGGTAAATTTAGCTGCGGGGCTACTGGCGCAAAACCATCCCCAGAGTCACCTAAACCATGTAACCAAATAACCGTTGCTTTATGTTCACTTTGGGCTGCATATTCTACAAATTCTAAACTCATAGTGATGATTGCCACTTAACTTCTTGGCCTGCTTGGCGAGTTGAGGCTTCATTTATAAACGCCCAAAATTCAGCGCCAGAGCGGTTATCAATCCATAACCCATCACGCATTTCAAAATGATGTCCGTTAAACTTAGTCGCAACCCATACTTGATGAAGAGGTGCTTGCTTATTGATCACTATTTTACTTTTATCAGGAAAAATAATTTCTAAAATACCTTGTGCCGATTCATAATCTAAATCAGCTTCGCAATCATCAACCTGCTCTTCAATAGTGAACATAAGAGCTTCGGCTAATTGGTGATATTCGTGTTCAGTCATTGTTATTTCCTTTGCAGGCGAGCCGCCTAATATTGGGTACGTTTTAGCTTTAAATTAGCTTTAAAAATGTGCAGCTAGGGCCTGTTAACCTTTCAGGATTGAAATTTGTTCTATCTAGGGGCGATTTAATCGCGGCGCCAGGTTTGTAACCTAGTGGACTAAGTTAAAACCGAGCAACAAAGAGCAAATCGTTCCTAGGACGAACCCAACGGGCAGCGCAAATTCAACCTCGAGAGATAAACAAGCCTTAGTGTAACAGGAATAAAATCATCCGCGAATAGCTGCATTTTTTAGATATTCTGTTACTCTGCGATTATAAAGCCAGCAACCGTATTAATCTAATGAAAGCGACACATACCTTACAATTAAAAAGACTATTAATAAGCACTGTACTGTTAAGCGCCTTAGCTGGCTGCGGACAAAGCGGTCCGTTATATTTACCAGAGCAACAAACAGAGCAAAACCAACCTCAAAATACAGCTAAACCAGCCACTACCGCTGAGCAAGCTAAAGCATCGCAAAGTCAGGAGCAATAAATGGATTATTTTAACTACAAAAACAACCAATTATTTGCCGAAGACGTCAGCGTAGCAAGCATAGCGCAGCAATATGGCACGCCGTGTTATGTATACTCGCGTGCTACATTTGAGCGCCATTACTTAGCATTTGCTAACGCCACTAAAAATCATAAAAGCTTGGTATGTTACGCTGTAAAAGCAAACTCAAATATTGCCGTACTTAATATATTAGCGCGCTTAGGATCGGGTTTCGATATTGTATCTAAAGGTGAACTAGCGCGTGTAATTAAAGCGGGAGGCGATGCTTCTAAAGTGGTTTTTTCAGGCGTGGCTAAAACGTCTGACGAAATAGCTTACGCATTAAAACTGGGCATTAAATGTTTTAATGTAGAGTCGGCGTCTGAGCTTGAACGTATTTCTGAAGTGGCTTGCGAGCTTAACCTAGAAGCGCCTATTTCTATTCGCGTAAACCCAGACATAGATGCAAAAACACATCCGTATATTTCTACCGGTTTAAAAGAAAATAAATTTGGTATTGATATTCAAACAGCAGTGAGTGTTTATCAACAAGCAGCGGCTTTACCTGGTTTAAAAGTAATTGGTGTCGATTGCCATATTGGCTCTCAATTAACGCAAGTTAGACCTTTTTTAGAAGCCCTTGATAAATTAATGGCGCTTATTGATGAGCTAAAAACTAACGGTATTGAGCTAACTCATTTAGATATTGGCGGCGGTTTAGGTGTGCCATACGACAACGAGCAACCACCACACCCAAGTGAATATGCAGCGCAAGTTACCGAACGCTTAGCTAACTACAAACATCTTGAACTTATTTTTGAACCAGGGCGCGCTATTGCAGCTAACGCAGGTATTTTGGTTACTCAAGTTGAATTTATCAAACAAAACCAAGACAAGTTTTTTGCCATTGTCGATGCAGGTATGAACGATATGCTTCGCCCTGCGCTTTATCAAGCGTGGCAAAAAATTATTCCGGTATCCGTTCGCGACGACGAAACACCTACTCACAACTTTGATATTGTGGGTCCGGTGTGCGAAACCGGCGACTTTTTAGGAAAAGACCGTGAACTAGCGCTTAAACAAGGCGATTTACTTGCACAACGAAGTGCGGGTGCATATGGCTTTACAATGAGCTCAAACTACAACTCGCGCCCGCGTGTTGCAGAAATAATGGTAGATGGTCAGCAGCATCACCTTATTCGTGAACGCGAAACTATTGAAAGCCTTTATCAAGGTGAGAAAGTTTTACCATAAACGTTTTTGTCTACTAGCTGCTCTGTGGCATGATTAGCACAGAGCAAAACCGAATTAGAGCGCTATGTTAGTTAATTTTTCCAAAATGCACGGCTTAGGTAACGACTTTGTTGTGATTGATAACATTACACAAAATGTTTTTTTGTCGCGAGACCAAATCAAAAAACTGGCAGATCGCCACTTTGGCATTGGCTTTGACCAATTGCTGATGGTTGAAGCACCATATTCACCTGATCTCGACTTTCATTATCGAATTTTTAATGCCGATGGTACCGAAGTAGAACAATGCGGTAACGGCGCACGCTGTTTTGCCCGCTTTGTACGCATGAAAGGCCTTACTAACAAGCACAAAATTAGTGTATCGACTAAGTCGGGCAACTTAACGCTCTACATAGAAAAAGACGGTCAAGTAACTGTTAACATGGGCCATCCTAATTTTGAGCCAAGTAAAATTCCGTTAAAAGCCAGCAAACGCGAGCTTACTTATATTATTAGAACGCAAGAACACACTGTATTTAGTGGCGCGGTATCTATGGGTAACCCACATTGCGTGCTAGAAGTTGACGACGTAACCACCGCGCAAGTTGATGTATTGGGTCCATTACTCGAAAACCACGAACGCTTTCCGCAAAAAGCGAACATTGGCTTTATGCAGGTTGTATCGCAAGAACACATTAAGCTAAGAGTGTGGGAGCGCGGCGTTAACGAAACCCTAGCCTGTGGCACAGGTGCGTGTGCAGCAATGGTGATTGGTCATATGCAAAATAAATTATCAACAACCGTTCAAGTAGATTTGCCGGGCGGTACTTTGCAAGTGCGCTGGAGTGGTGAAGGTCATCCGGTACGCATGACTGGTCCCGCAGAGCATGTTTTCGACGGACAAGTAGCGCTATGAGCGAGCTAAGTACAGAGCAGGTTATTGATTACTTACAGCAACATCCTGACTTTTTAGTTCATCACCCTGAGCTACTCGCACAACTTGAGCTGCAACAGCAAGCTCAAGGCGCAACGTCACTAGTACATATTCAGCAACGTAAATTACGCGAGCACAACACGCTTTTAAAAAGCCAAATAGATGCTATGAGCAAGCATGCAACGCAAAACGAGCTCGTATATCGTTTGTTTAGCCAATGTCATCGCCAGCTTTGGAATCATGACGATTTTGACACTCTTGCAAATAATCTACGCAATATAATCTGCTCAAGTGAAGATGTTAACGACTGCAAATTAGTAAAATACAATCCCGAGTACGACGAGCTTATTGCGCATCGCCTTACCCATTCTGGGCATTATTTAGGGCGAATTAATAAACAAGAGCGCGAACAATTATTTAGTGAAGATACACAATCCGTCGCTATTTATTTAATTGGCGACACCAAGCACCCTATCGCTATTTTGGCGTTTGGTAGCAATAACGTAAACCATTTTGAGCCCGCGCAAGATAACCTGTTTGTGCTCGACTTTATAAACGCATTACACCTGCGGTTACAAAAACTAGCATGAGTGACGATGCGCCTAATATTACCGCGCTGAGCGACCACTGGCGTACACCCATAACGCTATTTAGCGATTATTTAAAGTTTGAAAAACAATATTCAGCGCACACAGTTAATCAATACGTAAGCCAACTTGGCTTTGCAGCCCTATATTTTAGCAAACTATGTGATGACTGGTTTGGCGTACAAGGCGAACATATTCGCCGCTACAGCATGGCACTGCGATCAAAGCAATTAAGTGGCCGTACAATTAGCTTAAAGCTCAGTTGTATTCGCAGCTTATATAAGTTTTTAAAAGCAAAAAATATTGCCGAGCAATCGCATTACCATAATCCGGCAATAGGTATAAAAGGCCCTAAGTTTGCAAAGCCCCTACCTAAGAATCTCGATGTAGATCAAATGGCACGCTTGCTCGAAATACCCGACGACGAACCTCTCGCAATTAGAGATAAAGCAATGATGGAGTTAATGTATTCATCAGGGCTGCGTATAAGCGAGTTAGTTGGCGCTAATATGCAAGATATTAGCGCTGCCAATGGTGAAATTTTAGTGCGTGGTAAAGGTAATAAAGAGCGATTAATTCCGGTGGGCAAAAAAGCGCTAGACGCATTAAAAAAATGGCTCACAATACGCCCTCAGTTTGCAAAGCCCGATGAAATAGCAGTATTCTTAAGTAGCCAAAAAAACCGTATTTCGATTCGCCAAGTACGCCTACGCATGCAAGAGTGGGGAATAAAACAAGGCATTAGCTCGCAGGTTCATCCGCATAAGCTGCGCCACTCGTTTGCGTCACATATTTTAGAATCATCTGGTGATTTACGCGCCGTGCAAGAGTTACTAGGGCACAGCAGTTTGTCGGCTACACAAGTGTATACGCATTTAGATTTTCAACATTTAGCCAAGGTGTACGACAACACTCACCCTCGTGCAAAAAAACGAACTGATTAGGTAAATAAAAATGATCCGATTTAATCGTGCTATTAAGCCATTTTCTGTCATGAGCTTTGATTTAGACGACACTCTTTACAACAATCACCCCATTATAAAAGCAGCGGTTAAAGCGCAGCAAAATTATTTAAACGCGCTCCCGAGCTACTTAGCCCAAGGCCCAAAATACTGGCAACAATGCCGCAATGAGGCCGTATTAAAGTTACCTGAACTTGCTGATAACGTCACTAAATGGCGCCAACATACACTGCGCTTAGCCCTCTCTAAACTAGATTTGAACGAGCAAGAGGTAGAGTATCATGCCCATGCTGCCTACAACGCCTTTGCCGATGCGCGCAGTAAAATAGTGGTAACCGACGACGTACTAAAGCTGCTAGATAACTTAGCCCAGCACTTTACGCTGGTTGCAATTACTAACGGTAACGTTGAAATTGAACGCTTTAACTTACACGATAAATTTGAACTCGTACTGCAAGCAGGTATGCACGGTAAAGCAAAACCTCACAGCACCTTATTTGATAAAGCCGCCGAGCACTTAAACGTTGCTAAAAGTGAAATTTTACATATTGGCGATAGCCTAGATACCGACGTACAAGGCGCAAATAATGCCGGTTGCCAATCGGTATGGTTAAACGATCAAGGCGCCAATTATGCTTATAAAGGGCTGGCTGATATTGAAATAGCCAATATTCATGCCTTAACGCACTTTATTAAATAATACCAATTGCATTAAATAAGAGGTCACAATGAGCCACTATACCAAGCTAATTACCTTGCTATTAATTGGCTCACTTAGCCTTAACGCTTATTTATTGTGGCCGCAGCCCGCGTTAACTAAAGCAAAAAAAACACAAGGTGCTGAAAAAAGCATATCGCCTAAACAACAAAATACGCTATTAAATACGGCAAAGCAGCAGTTTAAAAAACACCAATTTGAAGCCGCACTTAGTAGCTATCAACAACTCAAAAACAGCAATCCAGAAATCGCAAAAAACCTTTATTCATCGTGGCTAGTGCAGCTTAAAACATGGCTAAATAGCAATTTATTACTCAGCGAATCATTTCTCAATGCGCTATTAAATAACAGCCCTTATAACGTAGAGTTACTTAATTTACAGGTTGAGTATTTAATAAATAGCGAGCAAACACAAAACGCCATTATTGCTTTATTTGAGCTTAATTCATTACTACCTGCTGATCAGCAAAGTAATGTAAATACACGTTTAAATACGCTCACTCAAAACGAATTACACACATTAACTGAGCAACAAAATTGGCAAGCTATTATTGAGCAAACACAAATTTGGCTTGATTATAAAAGCGATAACGCGCAGTTTTTATATCCGCTTGCGTACGCCTACTTTCAGCAAGGCGATTTAATTAGTGCACAAGCAACCCTTGATCGAATGCCAAACCAGCACAATCTAAAAAGCCAAGTGCAAACACTGCAAGCGATGATCAATAAAGCACAATCGCAAGACGACTTTGTTGCTTTAACGCCTTACGGCGCGCACTACTTAATAAACACCGAAATAAATAATAACCTATCAACCGAACTAATGATTGATACAGGCGCAAGCGTAACCTCACTACCTACAAATATTATTGAGAAAATTTCGCCACAGCCTTTATATTTAGGCGATGTAACGGTAAATACAGCGAATGGTCAAATTGTTGTAAAGCGTTATCAAATTGAATCGTTTAAAGTGGGCTCGCAAATTATTTACGGCTTTGAAGTGCTAAGCATTGAAAACACCCGTGGGCAAGGTTTGCTAGGAATGAACTTTTTATCGCGATTTAAATTCAATATAAATCAGCAAACAGATGAGCTAGAGTTGAGCGCTAAATAATTAAAAACCCAAAGGTAACACATGACACTAAATAACTATTTAAAAGCACTTGCTGAAAACCCAAAAAGCATTCAATTTACCGATACAATGGCCGTGATAGAAGCAAATTACGACTTTACTGCATGTGGCTTTAATAACCATGGATTACTTAGCGCTGCGAGTGAGAACAACGGCTCGTGTAAAATTTTTGCGTTTGCTAAATTAAACGATTTAAGTAAACAAAATACGTTGGATTGTTTTGGTAAGTTTTACCGAGAAGACGTGCTGCAAAACCCTAAAGGGGATGATCATATGAACATTCGCACGTTTATGTTAGCACCAGAGGCAACACCTTTTTTAGGTATTACCTTTGAAGGCGAGCCACTAAAAGCGAAATAGCCAGCAAAAATTAAAGTGCTTTTTCCATAAAGTAACGCGTACCTGAGCGTGGGTAATTATTAAGTTGATACTTAACACTATAACCGCGCTTTTCATAAAAGGGTTTTGCTTGAAAATCAAGTGTATCAAGCTGAGCAGTTGTAGCACCTAGCTCAATAGCTGCTGGTTCAAGTGCCGTTAGCAGTTTATCTGCAAGCCCTTTACCTCGCGCACTATCGCTACACCAAAGCCAACTAATCATCAGCCAGTTTCCAAACACACACCCACTAATACCGGCAACAAGCTCGCCCTGCTCATCAGTAAATTTATAGCCTAATGGCACTCTTTGCACATCAAAATGCTCGGCGTTAAATTCAACCATTTGTGCGCGAAGCGCTGAGTTTAACGCATCGGTATTATCTACTTTTAATTGATACATTTATCGCCCTTAAAAAGCAGATACTAGCAAATTAGCTCAATCAATAAAGATTATTTTTACCATAAGGTACTTCAAGCATATTGCTGCTGGTTTTATCCGGCTGGCCGCACATTTCGTCGTAAGCGCTTGTTTGCCTTAACATCATCTGTGCGTACGCTATTTTTTCAAAACGTTTTTGTACATGCAGTGGGCTGAGTGCTCTTAAAAACTCACCGCTGTCTTCTGTTACATAATATTCAACGTTATTAATCATCACTGATACTTGATAAAGCGCCATATCTAACGAGTGAACAATAACTTTTTGTAGCGGTTCGTGCTTTTTTAACTGTGAAAATTTAATACCCATCATGTTTACCTTTTTATATTTAGCATTATTGATACGCAGCTTTGCTATAATCGCGATCAAATTTTTATTAGCCGCTGGCGTCACACGTTATGATCACAAAAATTCGACTCGCTAAATATATTGCCCATGCAGGTATTTGCTCTCGTAAACAGGCATCGCGTTTAATTGATGAAGGTGTGGTGACTGTAAATAATCGCCCAGCAAATCATATAGATCACGTTGATGAGCAAGACACAATAATAGTGAACGAAAGAGAAATTAAAGGTGCTGCCGATTTAGTTTATTTTGCGTACCACAAACCAGTAGGTATTGACTGTAAATTAAATATTGATGACCCTGCCAGCCTTATTCACCATTTGCCCACACTCACCCGTGTTTACCCTATTGGTCGATTAGATAAAGACTCTCGCGGTTTGCTTATTTTGACCAACGATGGGGATTTTTGTAATCAACTAATACATCCTGACTTCCACCAGCCTAAACATTATTTAGTCATCGTAAATAAGCCTTTAGACGATGATTTTTGTAAAAAAATGGCAGCAGGCGTACCCGTTGATAAACACATAACCCTGCCTTGTGAGGTAAATAAAATAGCCAGTAATCAGTTTAGTATTGTTTTAAAACAAGGGCTAAACAGACAAATACGTAAAATGGCGCATTACTGCGGATACAAAGTAATTGACTTATTTAGAGTGCAATTTAGTGACCTCACCCTTTCAAAGCTAAACCTACCTGAAAACCAATATATACAAATTAATAAAAACGATATTTCAAAAATCTAATACCAAGTCACTTAACTATATCTCAAAAAGTTAAAAATAAACTTGCAAAAATAGATTACAGGTGTAGTCTTAAATTAAAGATTACATTTGTAGGCAATAGCATGATTGAGTTATCAAAAGCAGAGTTTGACGTGCTCGACGCACTTTGGATTAACTACCCCGCCACCGCGAGCCAAATAATTGAGCGCTTAAGCGACGATAAGCAATGGCACGAAAAAACCATTAAAACCCTACTAGGCCGACTAGTAAAAAAAGGCGCACTTACATTTGAAAAAGAAGGTCGCCAGTATATTTATATGCCGTGTATGGAGCGCGCCGACTACACCCTAAAAGAAAGCCAAAACTTTATTGAGCGCTTTTTTAGTGGACGTATTGCGCCACTTGTAAGCGGTTTTGCTAAATCGGAGCAGCTTTCTCAGCAAGATATAAACGAGCTTAAAAAAGTTATAGATGACTGGGAAAAAAACCAAAAGTAAGGGATTAACATGGTTATTCAAACTGGTTTTAATTGGTTGATTGAGCAGCAATTACTATTAAGTATTTTGTTTTGTGGATTTATTTTACTTGAGCGATTTGCTTTAAAAGCCCTTGGCTCGCGGTTTGTATATAAATTAGCATGGCTATTACCTGCGGCATTGGTGATTGCTAATTTACCAAATGCGATTAAACCACTGCAAAATAGCAATATTAGCCGTTACTTAATCACCCCTAACCAGCCTTTTACACATGAAATGGGTATTAGCTGGGCGCTCATGTATGTACTTATTACCGCAGGGTTATTAATAGCTAGTTTTATTACACATACCCGTTTTGTTAAAAGCCTGCAGTTAACTGAGTTAACACAATTTGAAGGTACTCTTGCCACTGGTGTTAATGCCTATACCAGCCAACATGTAGCCACGCCAATGGTGGTCGGTATTTTAAACAGCAAGCTGGTGTTACCGAGTAACTACAATACCCAGTTTGATAAAGCCACATTAGCGCTTATTTTAGAGCACGAAAACGTACACATAAAACGCAAAGACAACCTAACAAACACACTTATATTACTACCTACTATTTTACTTTGGTTTAACCCACTAGCTTGGGTTTGTTACGCAAGCATGCGCCGACTACAAGAGCTAACTTGTGATGAACGGGTACTTGCCAATAAAACCACACAACAACATATTTTATATAGCAAAGCCTTAATAAACTGCGCGGCAAATGCGCCCACAGGGCTTATGGCTTATTCACACTACGGAGATAAAAAAACCATGTTACAACGACTTACTAATATAAAACACAGCGGGGAGCGTTCAAAGTTTGCTAAAGGTGGCTTATTGCTTGTAGCAGCAAGTATGCTAAGCGGATTAGCGATTGCAAAGCAACCAGAGGCAATGACTAAAGAGGATCACATTTCACCAACAATACGCATTGAACCTGCTTACCCAATACAATCAGCTCAACAAGGGATCAGCGGCTCTGTTGTATTAAAATACGATATTGCAGCAAACGGTAAAACAAAAAACATTAGTGTTATTCAATCTAAACCTAAAAATACTTTTGATAAATCAGCGAAAGAAGCGCTAGCAAAATGGAAATATAAAGCATCAGATTCAGGTTTTGAAGATGTACTTGTACAACTAGATTTTGCGATTAACAGTGAAGTGGCGCCTACCGATTTAATTGAGCGAATTAAAGTATCGCATTAACGCCACGAGTTGTTCAAGACTACAAAGCAAGCGCCCTTTTAGGCTGCTTGCTTTGTGGTTTTACGCTATAAACCTACAAACTCAGCACAATCATGGCAATGGCTGTACCCAAACCAATAAACCACACTAATGAGCGAATTATATCTAGGTTCATATAGTAAAATACGCAATACAAAATACGCGACACAATATGCGTAACCGCTAGCGTTTCGGTCACTGCACCTACAGAGTTAGTGCCCAGTACAACTGCAATAGCGACAGCAAAAACAGCAAGCGATTCAAAACAGTTTTGATGAGCAGCGAGCGCCCGTGCACCAAAGCCGGTTAATTTTGTTTGTTGCGCCCTTGGGTGTTTATTGTCGTATCGACCCAATTTTGCCATTGCTATAGCAACCGGCACTTTTGCAAAGTAAGGCATTAATACCGCAAGTAATGCACATACAACTAATGTTGTCATAATTTACCCTTTTGATGTTTCGGATAATTTAGCATAAGCGTAATAAAAAAGCCGCCAGATACGTTTTATGACAAACTCTGGCGGCTAACAATAACATCAGACCTACTATAGCTAAATTTATCCTCAAACCCATGCGACATAATGTCGCAGATGATGAATATTCAACATCATAGTTAATGCATCGCTTTACTTCACAAAGCTTGTTAACTTTACTGCCTTACATTTTAACGATGACGACCATGACCTGGATATTTTTCACTTTTTTAGCCGCCTTCATGCAAGCATGGCGTAATGCCCTGCAAAGTAAATTAAGTAACGATGTGAGTGTTGCTGGCGTAACACTCTCTCGCTTTATTATTGCAAGCCCTATTGCTGGCGTGTATTTATATGGTTTGTATCAATATCAAGATACCGCCATGCCTACGTTTAATAATGCCTTTTGGGGATTTATTGTAGGCGCAAGTGTGATGCAAATACTTGCCACTGGTTTAATGGTTAAGTTATTTAAAATGAATAATTACGCTGTAGGTGCTGGTCTTGCCAAAAGCGAGGCGTTAGTAGCTGCTATTTTAGGTGTATTATTTTTTGGCTCGGCACTTTCTTTGCTCGGTTGGCTTGGTGTGTTTTTTGGCGCTATTGCCGTATTGCTACTCAGCGGCATAACAAGCGTTAAACACTTTAATGCTAAAACAGCATTACTAGGACTGGCTTGTGGTACTTGCTTTGCACTTACATCGCTGTGGGTACGAGAAGCGAGCTTAAATTCAGGATTATTATTTCCTCACTCAGCAGCTTGGGTTTTGCTGTTTGTAATTAGCTTACAAACACTAATACTACTGGGCTATTTATTATTAAAAGAGCCGCAAACACTTAGTAAACTGTGGCAATACAAAGGTACTACAGCCGCAATTAGTGTTTTTAGTTGTGTCGGTTCTATTGGCTGGTTTAGTGCAATGAGCTTACACCACGTTGCTTACGTTAAAACACTTGGACAGGTTGAAGTGTTTTTTACCATGCTAATTGCCGTTCTTTGGTTAAAGCAGCCACTTAAGAAACAAGATACAGCAGGCTTAATACTCATAGCCATTGCCGCTGTTTTGGTTATGTTGCCGAATTAAGGGCATAAAAAAGCGCAGGCTTTTATACCTGCGCTGTTATAGTTTTTATAGCTTTAAGAGCTGATTCTAAGAGCTTATTTTTAGTGTTATCACACCGCTAATAATCATCAGTACTCCCGCAATACGACCAAACGTAGCGGCATCGTTATAAAACAATATACCCACTAAAAACGTACCGGCGGCGCCAATACCTGTCCATACGGCGTATGAGGTACCCATTGATATTTGCCTTTGTGCAAGCCACAACATAAAACCACTAGCGACTAAAAATACCACCGCTATTGCTATGCCTTGCCAGCGTGTATCAGCGTTTTGCGAAATTTTTAAGCCAATCGGCCAGCCAATTTCAAGTAACCCAGCAATAATTAAGTACACCCACGCCATTAAACGTCTCTCTTTTTAACAATCACTTCGTATAAATCTTCGCGGCGATCTTTTAAATTACGCACTGTGCCTTCGCTGTGAAGTATTTTAAGCTTATCCATATCAAGGTCACTAAATAGCAGCATTTCGGTGTTTGGTGTGGCTTCGTTAAGTGTTGCATCGTGCGGGAACGAAAAGTCCGATGGCGTTAATACCGCCGATTGTGAGTACTGCACATCAAGGCTTTCTACCTCTGGTAAATTACCTACTGAGCCTGCAATAACCACATAACATTCGTTTTCTATTGCACGCGCTTGTGCACAGTGGCGCACACGTAAATAACTGTTTTTAGTATCAGTCCAAAATGGCACAAACAGAATATCTAACCCTTGTTTGGCCAATATGCGTGAAAGCTCTGGAAACTCTACATCGTAACAAATTTGAATACCTACACGACCGGCATCGGTATCAAACACGGCAATTTTATCGCCGCCTTGAATAACCCAATCGTTTTGCTCATGCGGGGTTATGTGTATTTTACGTTGCTCGTCTATTTTACCGCTACGATGGCACAGGTAACTTACGTTATAAATTTTATCATCTTCGGCAAGTGGCATAGAGCCGGTAATAATATTAGCGTTGTATTCTATTGCCATGCGCGACATCGCGTTTTTAAACGTTTCGGTATATTCCGCTAGATAGCGAATCGCTTCTGTTTGATTACTTTGATTCCCTAGCCCCATTAGTGGCGCATTAAAAAACTCAGGGAATAGTATAAAGTCACTTTTGTAGTCAGATACGGTATCTACAAAGTATTCAACCTGCTTTAGCATTTCTTCAACCGATTCAACACAACGCATTTGCCATTGCACAGCACCTACACGCACGATTGATTTAGTTGACTCAAGTACCGTGTCGGTTGGCTCATACATAATGTTATTCCACTCAAGTAGAGTGGCGTAACCAACAGACTCTTGATCCTCCGGTAAATACTTTTTAAGTAAGCGTTTTACCTGAAAATCGTTAGATAACTGAAAACTTAAAATAGGATCGTATAATTCTTTTTGATCTACTTTTGCAATGTATTCCATTGGCGTCATTTCACTACTGTGATTATAATAACGCGGAATACGCCCACCTGCTAAAATAGCGCGTAAGTTATATTGGCGGCACAATTCTTTACGGGCATCATAAAGGCGACGACCTAAACGCATGCCTCTGTGACTTTCGCTAATAGCAACATCTAAGCCGTATAGCGCATCGCCGTCGGTATCGCTAAATACACGGTCGTGACCGTCTGCAATATCTTCGTATGTATGTGGGTTTGAAAAACGCGTGTAATCAACCTGCACGCTTAATGCTAAGCCCACCAGCACACCGTCATCTACAATACCTATTTGCCCTTCAGGAAATTGGTCTATTAATCTAAAAATGGTATGACTTGGCCACGCACCGCCTAAGTCGGGATACGCTTGATCCATCAAGGTTTTAATTTGCGGATATTGCTCTCTGGTTAAGTTACAAATTTCAAGATGGGTTTTTTCTGCCGACATACACAACTCCTTTGGGCATAAGAAAATAAAAGCCGAATGTACGTTAAAGTACACTCAGCTTTGTATCATGTTTTTTACGTTACGCGTACTACTTTAAGCTACGATAAAAAAGTGTGGTTACTTTCTCTTTTGGTAACCAGCCTGCGTATTCAAGATTCAGCTCAGCCAATGGATCGGCTTTAAGTACTTGCTCTAAGCTTGCATTATTTTGCATTGCTTTTAGCATTACGTCTTTCGCGTTTTGAACTAGCTTACCATACGCTATCAGTCCTGAACGGTCACTTACCTTGCCGTGTCCTGGTATTACTTTAGTGTTGTCGTCAATTTGATTAACTACATCGTTTACTGCCGCTAAAATACCATCAACGCTGCCGCCGCTATCTACATCAACAAACGGTAAGCTGCCAAAATTAAAGTAAATGTCGCCCATGTGCACTATGTTGTCGTTACTAAAAAAGATAACCGAATCGCCATCGGTGTGTGCATGTTCGTAATGCACTACATGGGCGTGTTCGTTATTAAAATGTAGTTTTAAGTCGTGACCAAAACTAATGCGCGGTAAAAAGTCTGACCCCTCCCCGTGCTGCTCTTCTAAACGTTTGTGTACATTGTCGTGCGCTATAACATGCGCACCCGCTTTAGCAAAGTTCTCGTTGCCACCGGTATGATCGCCATGATGGTGAGTATTAATGACAAACTCTGCACTGCCTGGTTTTAAATCGCTAATGGTTTTTTTAATATCATCTGAGAGCTTGGCAAACTGATCATCAATAATATAAATGCCATCATCACCTACACTTGCTGCAATATTACCGCCTTGCCCAAATAGTACGTATACATGCTCACTTAGCTTTTGTGCTGTTACTGGGCCATCATCTGCTTGCGCTGTAGTGCTTAGTAATAAACCTGTTATTAATGCGGGTAGTATTTTTTTCATTTTAGTTCTCTGTTGTTTTATTGGTAATTATATAGAACGTGTTTAGCTATACTTTAGTTTATCGTGTCGGCTTTATTACTATTTGATGTATTAATTCTTGAGGCAATAAAGGTGTATGCTTACCTTCAACGTAATCACTAAACCCCGCTCTGTAAAATTCAGAAAGAGGGTGCCCCGATTGCCCACCAGGAATAGCTAAAATTGCATGCTCTAAATGCCCAGGTTGAGCAATAAAACGCTGCGATGCGCCAAAACTACGCCCTTGTACGGCGGGCATATAACTATCTCCAAAACCCGCTGCTGTGGGCATATTTAATAACTTAGCAAGTAACGGCATTTGCTTTGCAAACGGATGCTCTATCACTAACTCATTTACCTTGCCCCACTGCCAGCTTTGTACGTTATTACCAAATTGTTCTGTAAGCTTGGTAATAGTTTGGCTAAATGCTCCTTGTAACTGCTCATCCCAGCTTTTAAATTGTGGGTTTATCCATGTGTCGGGCTTGTTGTTTATAAGCTGCCAAACAGCGGGCTCTAAATCTCGTTTTACGTATTTAAGTGTGCCTTGTTGTTTATTTAATTCATCTTCCATACTGCTAAATAAAATATTAATCACTTCATCGCGGTAGCGCTTAACTAAGGTATACCCTATGGAGGTTGAACACGCACATTGCTGCCAGTTTTCAAGCGCTGTTATATATTGCTGATTTTTAGTTGTATCGGCTTTTAATTGCTTTAATAGCAAAGCATGCCAAGGCATTAAAAAGCGAGCTTGATTATCAAGTTGTAATGCGTAAAAGTCGCTCTCAGCAAATGTTTGTTTTTCAAATAATCTATCGCGAATTTGACTCGAACGTGCGCCGAGTGCATAGCCACCATTACCAAAACGTGCGTCATCCTCAGCCGATACCACGCGAGAATTACCAGTCCATAATCGACCGTTTTGCGGATTTTTAATAAAGGGGCGTTGTAATTCATTTTGCTGCCAAAGCGCTGAGTAGTCATCGGCATTTACGCCAAGCACACTTGGCGCTTTACGAGCAGGTATACCGCCCATGTTTTTCCACGCTGCGCTACCTTGGCTGTCTACCACCATTAGGTTTTGCACTGGAATGCCCACATCGCTTGCTACAGCAAGTGCATCATCTACCGTTTTGGCTTGCTCTAATTTTAATAACTGCATATTAACGGCATAAGGCTGATGGGCAGCCCAGCTCAACGCATAAGGTTTTTCGTTAATATATTTTACAGGTCCGTATTCACTGAGTATTAATGAATAGTTTTCAACCTCCCCATCGGGTAATGCAATCGATTTATCAACTTGCCATGTTTTACTATCATCGTTTAATGCAATCCAATCGGCAGTATCTAAATAACCGTTAGTAAATCCCCATGCAACATTGTTGTTAGTGCCAACAACAATGGCTGGTGCTCCGGGCAGCGATACTCCGGTTACCTGAGTCTGCTCACCACTGTGCATGTAATTTAATTGTGCCCTGTACCAAACTACAGGTACTGCCATCGATAAATGCATATCATCCGACACCATACCAGCACCTGTTTTAGTAAGCGCCCCTGTAACAGCCCAGTTGTTACTGCCGCGCTCTTGGTTAGCTTCAATACTTTTAACTATATGCTTTGTTTGAGTTGGAAAGGTAGGTATGCCGCCGTTATAAGGCGCTAATTTGCTGCCATCAAGCGCGGCTTGGTACTTACTCGGTTGCGTTAAAAAATCAACCATTTGCTTTGTGTATGCTTGCTCAATTTGAATAAGTGCTTGGTCGCGCTCAAATGTGGCGCTTTGTAAATCAAGGTACATGCTAAATATCACAAGTAGGCTGTCTTCACTTTGCCATGGCTTTTGCGCTGCACCGGTTAGTAAATATTCAAAGCTTGAATACCTTACTTGCGCTAAACCTTCGTTTACACCTTGAGCGTAACTTTTAAGTAATTGCTTATCTGCTTCAGGCAGGGTTTGTAAAATAATTTGGCTGCGTTTACGTAATTGATGAAAACGCATTTTTTTATCGAGCCCCAACGCTGCTTGGCCAAATAATTCACTTAACTCACCTGCGGCATTACGCCTTAGTAAATCCATTTGAAAAAATCGGTCTTGCCCATGCGCATAACCTAAACCGTAGGCGGCGTCGTTTCGGCTATTGGCGTTTATTACTGCTTGCCCTAATGCATCTCGCGAAATTTTTACAGGCTCTGCTACCGCGTTACTGCGTCCGTTTCCATCAAGGGCGGGTAAACTTAAACTAAGTACCCCATAAACAACAGCGGTACTTGCCAGCCCTAATATCACAATTAATAACAACAAGCGTTTGATTACTTTAAACATCACCGTTTCCTTTGCACGTTTTGACCAAGCGTTAAGCACATATAATAACCACAGTTTTATTAAATAATAATGTTCTTGCTCGCAAAGGGTGAAATAAACATCAAAATCCACGATAATGTCAGCTCCACACATCGTGCAGAACTAGTTGAGATCAATATGACTGAAAAAACATTTATCAAAGGTAAAGACCGCGACCTAGAATCGTCAATCTCTACCATGCAAAACAAGCTTAAAGCCCTAAACATTAATGTTGAAGAAGCGCTTTGGCTTAACCCTGTAGCTAACTGTTATTCGGTTCATATAAAAGACAGCGACTGCGGTGTTATGTTTACCAATGGTAAAGGCGCAACCGACAAAGCATCTATTGCTTCAGCACTCGGTGAATACTTTGAACGTTTAAGCTGTAACTACTTTTTTGCAGACTTTTATCTAGGTGAAGAATTTGCTAATGGCGAGTTTACTCATTACCCAAGCGAAAAATGGTTTAAAGTTGAAGGCGATGAAGTGCCAGAGGGCATTATGGATGAAAGCTTATGGGATTACTTTGACCCAGAGCGCGAACTAAACGCATCACACCTTTTTGATTTTAACTCAGGCAATATCGATCGTGGTATTTGTACCCTGCCATACACACGCCAACGCGATAACCAAGACGTATACATTCCGGTAAACGTTATCGGTAATATTTTTGTATCTAACGGTATGAGCGCAGGTAACACCAAATTTGAAGCTCGCGTACAAGGTTTATCAGAAGTATTTGAGCGCGCTATTAAAAACCGCATCATCGCCGAAGGTATTTGTTTACCAATCGTGCCTGAAGACGTTGTTAAGCAATACCCTAAAATTCACGAAGCGTGTGAAGAACTTCGCAGCCATGGCTTTCATTTACGTATTGCCGATGCATCACTTGGGGGTAAATACCCTGTAATGAGCGTAACGCTTATTAACCCAACAGATGGTTCTGTATTTGCTTCTTTTGGTGCTCACCCATCATTTGAAGTTGCGCTTGAACGTACCGTGACTGAGTTACTACAAGGTCGTCGTCTTGATCAGCTAGATGTATTCCAACCTGCTACCTTTGATAACGACGAAGTAGCAACACCAGAGAACATTGAACTGCACTTTATTGATTCAAGCGGTTTGATTTCGCATGATTTTTTCCGTGCAAAACCTGATTTTGAATTTGTACACTGGGACTTTAGCGGAACAACTGAAGAAGAATATAACTTCTGTACTGACCTAATTCATAGCATGGATCATGATATCTACATCATGGATTACACGCACCTAAACGTATACGCGTGTCGTATTTTAGTACCTGGCATGTCTGACATTTACCCTGTTGATGAGCTTATTTGGCGTAACAACAACGAAGGCGCTAAATTCCGCGAAACATTCCTATCGCTTGATCAGTACGATGCAGAGCAATGGATGGAAATTTACGACAGCCTTGAAGAAGCAGGCCACAGCGATATTATCCGCGCCGCAGAATTTATTGGCCTTGCAACCGATGCCGACACACCATGGCACACTCTGCGTATAGGTGAGCTTAAAGCGCACCTATGTTTAGCTGCAGGCAGCGAAGAAGCCATTGATTGGGTTGACTGGATACTTCATACAGGCCAAGTAAATGAAGAGGCAATGCGCCACTTCCGCTGTTTAAAAGCAGTTCTTGAAATTAAATACGATGACGAGCGCGAATACGCAGATTACCAAGATGCACTAGGCTTAATGTTTGGTGCTAATAATGTAGCGCTGGCTATAGAAATTGCCGAAGGTAAAAAGCAGTTTAACGGTTTAACTTTCCCTGGTTTATCGCTTGAAGGCTTTAAAAAGCATGCGGCGCTACTTGATGGTTACCGCAAGCTACATGTAGCAAAGCAAAATCACTGGGCGCGTGAAGTTAGCGACTCGTAACTCGCTAAACTACTAATTATAAAAAATAAACGGCGCATTTGTTAATGCGCCGTTTTCATTTGTGTAATAAATTAGCTATAGTTAATTTGCCTAAATTAACGCCATGATGTAGCAAATGCCACCATCTACTAACAATAAAAAAACGAACGTTCATAACTTTAAGTTGACCTTTTGGTTATCGCTTACGCTAACTGTACTAGTTGGTATCGTTCTTGATCGTATTAACTACAATCGTGTTAAAGATGCTCATCGCCTACAAATTCTTTCTGAAGTAAGTACATATCGAGCTCAATTAGAATCTATTTTAGTTTCTAATATCCAACTAGTTCGAGGTTTAGGTGTTGCCGTAGCGGCGCAGCCTGATTTACAGCAAACACAGTTTGAACAAATTGCCCAACCACTATTTAAAACCTCAAATGAGCTTCGCAATATTGGTGGCGCTCCCGATATGGTAATTCGTATGACTTACCCCTTAAAAGGTAATGAAAAAGCACTCGGTTTAAACTTTTTAGAAGAAAAAAACCAACGCGCTGATGCTATTAGAGCTCGCGATACAAATACCATTGTAATGGCTGGCCCATTAAAATTAATCCAAGGTGACATAGCACTTATAGCCCGCGTTCCTGTTTACATACCGCCAGAAAATCGCTTTTGGGGATTACTTTCAGTTGTTCTCAACATTGAAAAAGTCTATCAAAATTCAGGTATTTATGAGCTAGAAAAAGAATACAACGTCGCTTTACAAGGCAGGCATGGACTTGGCAGCAAAGGGGAGTTTTTTTACGGTAATCAAAACATAATAGAGCAAGACCCCCTTGAGTTTACGTTAAGCTTTCAAGGTGGCAATTGGCAACTTTACGTAGCACCTAAAATAGGTTGGAGCCCACCAAATTCAGCTGTATGGCCACTTAGGCTATCAATTATAATTATTTGCGGGTTATTAATTTGGGCCTTTTTATTCTTTTTGAAAATGCTTAATCGCCAGCAACAAAACGAAAAAATGCTTGAGGCAATGAGTGATCTAGCCCAAATAGGCGCATGGTCATTTAACTTAGAAACGAAACAAGTGTATTGGTCTGATATGACCAAAAAACTATTTAAATACCCATTAAATAGCCAACCAGAATGGCCTAAAGATTTAAATTACTTTAAAAAAGGCACTAGCAGAGAAACAATTAAACCTTTAATTGAACGAGCTATAAAATATGGTGAAAGCTACGAAGTTGAATTAGAAGTAATGGATGAAGAAGGTGAATCTGTTTGGGTACTCGTACATGGTGAAGCAGAACGAAAAAATGGACGATGCACACGTATTTTTGGCTCATTACAGAATATTGATACCCGTAAAAAGATTGAATTAGAAAATAATAAAACAGCATTACACAACGAAATTTTAGCCTCCCTTACCGTTAATAAATTAATATTAACTGGGCAACTGAGCCAATCAAAAGATATTATTACTGAAGCAATCTGCCAAGCATTTGATATTAAACGTGCCAGTATTTGGTTTTTTAATGAAGACAAATCCAAACTAAGCCCTTTTGCCATACATAGTAAACATTCGTCTAGTGATAAAATTGACTCTATTTGGCTAAGAAAAAATCTTCCCGGCTTTTTTAATGCAATAGATCACCAGCCTGTATTTAATGTGCCTGACGCCCAAGAACACCCAATACTCGCGCCAATTAAAGAACAGTATTTAATGACTCTCGAGATTAAATCAATGCTGTGCGTAATAATCCCTGCAGGAAGTGGCGCTATAGGAGTCGTCTGCGCAGAGCAATGCCAATCAAAACGCTACTGGTCTAAAAACGAAGAAAGCTTTTTAATTGCCGTTGCAGCGTTAATAGGCAGCTTGCACTCAAGCCAACAGCGAATTGAAACCGAACAAAAACTAGTTTCTGCCAAAGAAACCGCCGAACAAGCTGTTGAAGCTAAAAGTAAATTTTTAGCGAGTATGAGCCACGAAATTCGCACCCCAATGAACGGTGTTTTAGGTATGCTTAACATAATTAAGCAAACTCAATTGGACCTACAGCAAAAACATCATATTGAACTTGCTCAATCATCAGCTCAATCTTTGCTTAATATAATTAATGACATATTAGACTTTTCTAAAATTGAAGCCGGTAAGCTCGATATTGAAAACGTGCAATTTAATTTACCTCGGTTATTAGGCGAAGTGGTGGAATCCTTTGCTTTAAAGGTAGAACAAAACAATACAAAACTTATTCTAGATGCGACTCAAATAACTGTTAGCGAGATAATTAGTGACCCTAACCGCTTGCGCCAAATTTTAAATAACTTAATTGGCAACGCAGTTAAATTTACTATTGATGGCGAAGTAGTCATTACTGCCAGAATAGATGAAACAACGGATGGCTCGTTCCTACAGTGTTCGATTATTGATACTGGTATTGGTATTGACCCTAAAAAACAAGCGTCGTTATTTGACTCATTCACACAAGCCGATGCTTCAACAACACGCCAATTTGGGGGCACAGGGCTTGGTCTTGCCATAGTAAAACAATTGTGCGAACTGATGAACGGTGAAGTAAGTGTAAACAGTATGCAAGGTGAAGGAAGTACATTTTCTTTCACAGTACAAATACAACCGCGCTTAAGTAAAGAACAAGATTTACCGAGTCATTTAATTAAAAACAAACATATTTTAATTATTGATGAGTGCTCGTTAAATGCTAACACCGCTAATAAGCAGCTCACTGTTTGGGGTGCAAAAGTTAATTGTATACATAACTATCTTGAGGTTGATGATTACTTAAATAATGTAACCACCCACCTTGGTGCTATTTTAGTTGACTACTACTTTTTTGAAAAAGCCCCACAAACGCATATCACCGCGCTCAAAAACTTTATAAATATGCATAGTTGCAAGTTAGTTATTATGGCGCCAATGAGTTATTCACCTGAGGAGTCTAAAGTAGGTATGGAAGTCGACTGTATGATTTTCAAACCTCTCACACCGTCTGATTTGTTTGACTCACTTACAAACGATAAATACATTGAACAACAGCAGCAACAAGCTCAATTGCAAAACAAGCTAACTAAAGCACCGGCACTCGACTCATCAGAGCCACAACTACTGCTTGTAGAAGACAATAAAATAAACCAAGTGGTTGCCTCTGCGCTATTAAAGCAGGCGGGTGTTACTTTTGATATTGCCGAAAATGGACTTGAGGCAATTGTAAAGCTCAATGCAAAACAAGGGAAACCATATAAGCTAGTTTTAATGGATTGCCAAATGCCCGAAATGGATGGCTACCAGGCCACTAAAGCCATTAGAGAAGGTGATGCAGGTAAAGATAATGAAAATATTACTATTATTGCGCTAACAGCCAATGCCATGCAGGGCGATAAAGAAAAATGCCTAGCCGCAGGCATGAACGACTATTTAAGTAAGCCTCTCGATTTAGCTGCATTACAACCAAAGCTTCAACAATGGCTTGGCATTCAATAAAGGTGTAAGCTAATAAAATACGCTTACTAATTTGAGATTATTTATGCAGTTATCAACAAATCAACAACGTATTCTTGGTTGCCTATTAGAAAAACAAAGCACAACGCCAGAGCATTATCCGCTATCGTTAAACGCGCTAGTGAACGCATGTAACCAAAAATCTAATCGCGATCCTGTGTTAAGTCTTACAGATGAAGACGTGCAAAACGCACTCGATGAACTAATAGAAATGCGTTTGGTTACAATAGATGAAGGTCTTTCGGGTCGCGTAAATAAATACGACCACCGCTTTTGCAACACTGAATTTAGTAATCTGCAATTTTCTGCTCAGCAGCGTGCCATTGTTTGTTTATTACTTTTGCGTGGTGCTCAGACTCCTGGTGAATTAAGAACCCGCAGTGCTAGGCTTGCTGATTTTAATAACGTAAATGAAGTAGAGGCAGCGCTCAATAAACTGATTGAAAGCGAGTACGTCACAAAGCTAGAGCGTGAAGCTGGTAAACGCGACAGCCGATATATTCATTTATTTGGCGAACAACAAAATAATCCCGCCGATGCCTTTGTTGCTCTACCAAGCGAAGTAATTAAAGACAAAGAATTAAGCGATTTACTTGAAGAAGTAGAAAAATTAAAAGCAGAGCTTCGCCAAATAAAAGCTCATTTAAAACTTTAATTAACTAAAACTAAATCACATAATAAGTTTATTGCGTATCACATATTAAATTTTATAAGGAGCTGGCAATGCGCGCCGAAATTATGGCTGAAATGAAGGTTCAGCCAACGATTGATGTAAATGCTGAGATAACTCGCCGAGTTAATTTTATTAAAACACGTTTGGTAGCAGCTCATTCACGCTCGTTAGTACTGGGTATTAGCGGTGGTGTTGACTCATCAACCTGCGGCCGCTTATGTCAACTTGCTGTAAACGAGCTAAATAAAGAACACGATACTGACAAGTATCAGTTTATTGCAGTGCGCCTACCTTATGGTGTACAAGCTGACGAAGATGAAGCACAAATGGCGGTTGATTTTATTCAACCAAGTAAACGTATGACCGTAAACGTACAACCTGCGGCTGATGCATTGCATGAGCAAGCGATAGCTGCTGTAGTTGGCTGTGGTGAAGCACTGCCTGAGCAAGCTCAAATAGATTTTATTAAAGGTAATGTTAAAGCGCGTCAACGTATGGTTGCTCAGTACGAAATTGCAGGTTTTTACCAAGGCTTAGTAGTGGGTACCGATCATAGTGCTGAAAACATTACTGGTTTTTATACTAAATTTGGTGACGGCGCGTGCGATTTAGCCCCTCTGTTTGGTTTATCAAAACGCCAAGTTCGTGCACTTGCTACTGCGCTAGGTGCGCCAGCTTTATTGGTAGATAAAGCACCTACAGCTGATTTAGAAAGTGACCGCCCAGGTTTAACAGACGAAGAAGCACTTGGTTTGAGCTATGAGCAAATTGATGACTTTTTAGAAGGTAAACCTGTGTCTAATGATGTTGAACAAAAGCTTGTAAGCATTTACACGCGTACACAACATAAGCGTCAACCAATTCCGACAATTTACGATTAATGTTTAGTAGCTAAAATAAAGCAATTAATGCTTTGAGGATTAATTGCTTTTTTGATCGACAGATTAAGAAGCTGCGTATATTTTAATAAATTAACGCTTTGAATTTTATAATACCAATTGCATTAAATTAGTGAGCTATTATAGCCCTATGAAATAGCGATAGAACAATGATATTTTTAATGATATTGGTATAACTACCCGCCAAAGAGAACACTGCCTTATATGACATCGCCCATTTTAATTACCGGCGCAGGCCAACGTATTGGTTTAGCACTCGCTCAGCATTATATAGCCCAAGGGCAGAGTATTATTATCACGTATCGTACTCGTCACGCCGCTGTTGATAAATTAGAGCAACAAGGCGCTGTATGTATTTATGCCGATTTTAGTACCGATGAAGGTATTAGTGCATTTATAAATACGCTTAAAGAGCATACAACATCGCTGCGCGCTATTGTTCATAACGCATCAAGCTGGGACTGCGAAGCTAACAACCCTAACTTTGCAGCACTGTTTGATAATATGATGCGTATACATGGCAAAACACCGTATTTAATTAATTTAATGTGCGCAGAGCTGCTTTTAAACTATCAGCAAAATGAAAAAGTACCTGCCGATATAATACATCTTACTGATTATGTAGTTGAAACAGGCAGCCCTAAACACTTAGCTTATGCAGCAAGTAAAGCAGCACTCGACAACCTAACTAAATCGTTTAGCGCTAAATATGCGCCAAACATAAAAGTGAACTCGGTTGCTCCATCGCTCATTATTTTTAATGAACATGACGATGAGCAATATCGAGCTAAGACCCTTAAAAAATCATTAATGGGCATTGAACCCGGATGCCAAGAAATTATCAATAGCATTGATTTACTATTACAAAGCCACTACATCACAGGGCGTTCTTTGCCTATTGATGGCGGTCGTCATTTAAAGTAAATATAAATAAACTGAGATATTTATGCACAATGAATTAAAAGAAAGTTATGAAAAAATCATCACCGCTGTAGGCGAAGATGCTAACCGCGAAGGCTTACTTGATACGCCAAAACGTGCTGCAAAAGCAATGGAATATTTAACGCAAGGGTATCGTCAAACGCTTGATGAAATAACTAATAAAGCAGTATTTACATCTGACGCTGACGACATGGTGTTAGTACAAGACATAGAGCTTTACTCTATGTGTGAGCATCATTTACTGCCTTTTATTGGTCGTTGCCATATTGCTTATATACCAAACGGTAAAGTATTAGGCTTATCTAAATTTGCACGTATTGTTGATATGTTTTCACGCCGTTTTCAAATTCAAGAACAACTAACGCATCAAATCGCTAAAGCAGTTGAAGAAGTGACTGGCGCTAAGGGCGTAGGCGTTATTGTTGAGGCAAAACACATGTGTATGATGATGCGCGGTGTAGAAAAGCAAAATTCAAGCATGCGTACATCAGTAATGTTAGGTAACTTTAGAAGCGATCCTAAAACACGTAACGAATTTTTGCAGCTTATAAAAGGTTAACCCTATGGCTAATGCAATTATTAACGTTACTAATTTACGCCTGCGTACGTTTATTGGCTTTAACCCCGATGAGCGTGAAAAAAAGCAAGATGTAGTGATCAATCTAGAGATTCACTACCCTGCTGATGACGCGTGTAAAACGGATGAAGTTGACCAAGCACTTAATTATAAAGTGATCACCAAAGAAGTTATTAGCTTAGTAGAGCAAGGGCACTTTTTACTGCTCGAAAAATTAGTGGCTGAAATTCTTGCCGTTTGTCACGCGCACCCAAGCGTTCATTACGCTAAAGCACGTGTTGATAAACCACATGCACTGCGTTTTGCCGACTCAGTGTCGTTAACGCTTGATTGGGCTAAATAAGGTCTTAAAAACTTATTTAAAAAAGCTTTTCGAATCCTACGGCAAGGGCGATAACCGCTAAATAGCGCGCGCCTTTGCCTAGTGTTACTAACAGTAAAAAGGTACTAAATCGTACTTTAAATATGCCTCCAATCACCGTTAATGGGTCCCCCACAATCGGTAACCAAGCAAACAACAAACTATACACTCCATATTTATTAAATTGCTTTTGTGCGCTATCAAGCCCTTTTTGCGATACAGGAAACCATTTTTTATCTTTAAAATTCAGTACCTGCGTGCCTAACCAGTAATTAACACAGCTCCCTAACACATTTCCAAGTGTTGCTAAGCACCACATAAGCCATAAATTAACTTTATCTTGAGTAATCATTCCCACCATTATCACCTCAGAAGAGCTAGGCAGTAATGTGGCAGATATAAATGCGCTAATAAATAACGTGAGATAAAGCATAATGCCCTTATGGCTAAACGTAAAAACCCAGCCTATAGCTGGGTTTACAATATAATGACTGAGTGTTTATTTTATCAAATTTAAACTAAACGGGTAATTAAACTCTTTACCTTCATTAGCTTTAATACTTGCCATTACAAACCCAAAAATTGCCACTATAGGTAGTAATATTAAGCCGACTGCTACAAACATCAGTACAAAACAAACTACATATGCAATTGCCATCGTTATTTGAAAGTTAAGCGCCTTTTTACCGTGCACGTCAACAATTGGCATTTCATCTCTTTTAATTAACCACACAATTAATGGCCCAATTATTGAGCCAAACGGCACAACAAACCCAGCAAGCGCACTTAAATGGCATAACATAGCCCACGTACGGTCATCTTTATTAACTGGTTCAACCTGTTGATTTTCTTCCATAACACTCTCCTTTTTGTTTTATGTATGTTGCCTCTTAACTAAACAAATGTCTACAAATCAACCAACGTATTTATGTTTAAAAATCACAGCGTGCAATCTTGTGATAAAAAAGTGATAAGTTTGTGAGAGTTTCTGGAGACGATTATTCAATACTTAACTCGAATCATCACTTACAGGAAATAATAATGAAAACTTCTACATTAACAATCGCAATTCTTTTAGCGGCAGCTAGCCAATCGACTATGGCCGCAGAATTAGACCTAAAAGTTACTAACCTAACCAAGGGTATTCACTTTACTCCACTGTTAATTACAGCACACAACAGCGAAGACACACTATTTGAAGTCGCAACAGAGGCATCTACAGCATTACAAACAATGGCTGAAGGCGGCAATATTGCAGAGCTAGTTGCACAAGCAACTGCAGCGGGCAGTGATATGGCTGCAAATCCAGCTGAAGGTTTACTTGCACCAGCCGCATCTACAACGGCAACACTGAGCACGACCGACGGTAACGAGTACCTATCATTAACTGCAATGATGCTACCAACTAATGATGGCTTTGTAGGCTTAAACAGCTGGAAAATCCCAACAGAAGCGGGTACTTACACAATTAATTTAAATGCTTACGATGCAGGCACAGAACAGAACAATGAGCTTGTAGTTGAAGGCTCTGGCGCTCCAGGTACTCCGGGTATTCCTGCGGCTCCAGGTGGCGACGCTGGCACTGGCGGTACAGGTATATTAAGTGGTGATACAAATACAAGCATCCATATTCACCCAGGTAGCTTAGGTGATGACGATTTAGAAGCGGGTAATAGCGATTTAAGTAATACAGTACACAGATGGTTAAACCCAGTAGCGCAATTAACCGTTACAGTAAAGTAGGAGCATGATTATGTCATCTGCTAACAACCTTAAAAAAAGTCTACTAGTGCTTGCATTTGCAACCACACTTGCAGCGTGTAGCGATAATGATAACGACCCAGTGGTTGAAGAGCCGGTCGTTGTTGAGCGAATTGTTGTAGAACCTGTGATAAGTGAGTTTACTATTACTTTTAGTAACTTAACTGCAGGACAGCCTTTGTCACCACTCTCTGTCATTGCTTTTGAAGATGAAGCACCTTGGTCATTCGGTACCACAGCTTCTGTTGGTTTAGAAATGCTTGCAGAAAGCGGTGCAAATGAAGAATACCTCAGCTATGAAAGTGCACTTGCTGCAGTTTCAGCTGAAGGCGCTATTGACCCTGGTGAAACCACCACAGTAATCATTACTGTTGAAGAGCAAGAAACGCTTAATTTGTCATTTGCTGCCATGCTTGGGAATACAAATGATGCTTTTACCGGTCTTAGTTCTTTAGATGTATCAACATTAGCAGTTGGCGGTTCGTTATCACGCACTACGACTGCTTATGATGCGGGTACGGAAGCAAATACAGAAACAGCTGAAACTGTGCCAGGTCCTGCCGCTAGCGGCGAAGGGTTTAACGAAATACGTGACGATACAGTCGATATAATAACGATGCATCCAGGCATTGTTTCAAATCAAGATGGATTATCTACATCAGCACTTGGTGTTGAACATAAGTTTGATAACCCAGTATCGAAAATAGTAATTACGCGCACGCAGTAACGTTCCAGCTTGTAATGGGGAAGTAAGGGAGCACGGATGCCCCCCTTTTTACGAGGTAATACATGCGTCACGAAAAAATATTAGTAGTAGAAGATGACAGAGAAATAGGTAAGTTAATTACCACGCAGCTAACGTCGCTTAACTTACATGTTGATCATGTTGTAAGCGCAGAACTAGCCTTAAAAAAAACAGCCAAGCATCCCTACGGACTTATTTTACTCGATATAAACTTACCGCAAATGGATGGTTTGAGCTTATGCCGAAAAATAAAAGAGCATTACCCTACTACCTCCGTTATTTTACTCACCGCGCTGAGTAGCGATATGGACAGAGTTATTGGCCTTGAAATGGGCGCCGATGATTATATTTGTAAACCCTTTTTTGCACGAGAATTACAAGCCAGAGTAAAAACCCAATTACGCCACAGAGCACAACTACTCGCTGGCCAAAACAACGACAACTCTCCCGCTAATAGCGAACAAACACTAAATGTAGGCTCACTCAACATAGAATTTAGTTCGCACCAAGTGTATTTAGGTAAACAAGCCCTTAACCTTACCGCCACCGAATTTGATTTACTCGTTTACTTTGCACGCCATCCTAATCATGTTTTTAGCCGCCAGCAGTTACTCGATAAGGTATGGGGTTACCAACACAGTGGTTACGAGCACACGGTTAATTCACATATAAACCGCTTACGTGCCAAGCTAGAAGAACACCAACAAGCGCCTATCATCGAAACAGTTTGGGGTGTTGGTTACAAACTAAACTCTAGCCAACTCAATTAAGACACCTATTATGAAACTTTCTTTGTACCAAAAATTAGCTATATCGCTAGTCGTGATTTTTTGTTTTATTTGCGCCCTAGTTTACGGCTGGAGCAAGCAATTAGAACTCACCTCAAAACATCATGCTGAGCAAAATCTGCACTTAGCGTTAGCGGAACATTTAGTACAAGATAATCCACTAATAAAAGAAGGGGTGTACGACTATAAAGCGCTTGAAAACCTCTTTCATATCTTAATGTTATTAGGTCCTGCGTTTGAATTTTATTTTGTAGACGAAACCGGAAAAATTCTTACTTACTCAGCAAAGCCGGGTAAAGTTAAACGCACGCATATTAGTTTAACGCCTTTAAAAAGGCTGATTAACGACCCAAGCGCTGCACCTATTTATGGTGATAACCCTCGTAATAAAGAGCAACAAAAAATATTTTCAGCCGCGCCAGTATTTAATCAAGATAAGCTACAAGGTTATTTATATGTAATTATTGGTGGCGAGGCTTACGATACCTCACTAAGCACTGTAAAAAATAATGATAAGTTATGGCTAGCCGCTTTATGGCTTGGCTCTGCACTCGCATTTTTATTTATTGCGATGCTAATTTTACTACGCTTTTTTACCAACCCAATTCAGCGTTTAGCCCGCGATGTTAGTAATATTGAAGCCGCTAACTACAGCCTTACCGACACCAAGCTAAGTAATTACTCAACGCAAAAAAGTAACGAAGTGCATAGTTTAGGGCGAAGTATTCAAGCCATGCTTACCCGTATTAACGAGCAGTTTAAAGCACTTGAGCAAGGCGATAAGCAACGCAAAGAGTTACTAACTCACGTATCGCACGACCTACGTACACCACTTGCTTCACTGCAGGGGTTTTTAGAAGTTTTAAATCAATCAGGTGAGCAATTAAGTCAAAAAGAACAACAAGAATACTTACAGGTATCGCTTAATAATTGTGGGCAATTAAAGCTACTCATAGAGCAAATATTTGAACTTGCTCACTTAGAAAATGGCGAAATAAGTATAAATAAAGAAACCTTTAATTTAGGTGAACTCATTTACGATTGCATGGCAAAATTTAGTTTAGCCGTTGATAAAAGAGGCATTAGTTTGTCGGTAGAACCTGCGATTTGTGATTTCCCTGTAGTTGCCGATATCGCTAAGCTAGAGCGAGTACTGAGCAATTTAATTGATAATGCAATTAGGCACACCCCTCGCGGCGGCAGCATTGCAGTACATGTAAAACGCAGTGAAGATAATCAATTATTTGTGCATGTATCAGACACGGGCGTAGGCATAAAAGAAGATGAGCTGAATGCTATTTTTGACCCACACTACCAAGCAAGTAATTCTAATAAAGAAGGGCGCCAGCAAGGTGGTTTAGGATTGGCTATTTGCAAAGGGTTATTAAAACTAATGGATAGCGAAATTTACGTACAAAGTGAAATTGGTAAAGGCACTATGTTTAGCTTTAATTTGCCACAAAAAAAGGTGCTTTTTTAAAAAGCACCTTATTGAGTTAAATCTATTTAAATATAAATATTAACTACTTTTTAATACCCGCTAAATCAAGCATAAATGCATAGTTTAGCGCGGTATCTTCTAAGCGCTTAAAGCGACCCGATGCACCACCGTGCCCTGCTTCCATATCTATTTTAAACAGTAACTTATTGTCATCAGTTTTATAGTCACGCAACTTAGCAACCCATTTTGCAGGCTCAAAGTATTGAACTTGCGAATCGTGCAAGCCAGTCGTCACTAACATATTAGGATATGCTTGCTTAGATACTTGGTCGTATGGCGAGTAAGATAGCATGTAATCGTAATACGCTTTTTCGTTCGGATTACCCCACTCACCGTATTCATTTGTTGTAAGCGGAATGCTCGCATCTAGCATAGTGGTTACTACATCTACAAACGGGACCGCAGCAACCATGCCTTTATAAAGCTCCGGTGCTTGGTTTGCTACCGCGCCCATTAATAAGCCACCAGCACTGCCACCTAACGCAAATATTTCATCTTTTGCGCCATACTTTTGAGAAACCAATGCTTTGGTTACGTCAACAAAGTCATTAAACGTATTCTTTTTAGTGAGTAGCTTGCCGTCTTCGTACCAAGGACGACCTAGCATTTGCGAGCCACGTACATGGGCAATTGCAAATACAAAGCCACGGTCAAGTAAACTCAAACGCGTGCTTGAAAAAGTAGGGTCCATGGTTGCGCCATAAGAGCCGTAACCGTATTGCAGTAGCGGGTTAGTACCATCTTTTTTAAACGAGTCTTTACGGTAAACTAAGCTTACCGGTACTTTTATGCCATCACGTGCTGTTACAAAAATACGCTCTGAGGCGTAATTATCAGCATCAAAATCACCTAATACAGCTTGCTGTTTAAGTAGTTTTTTATCGCCAGTCGCTAAATCTACATCGTACGATGAACCTGGAGTGGTCATGCTTGTGTAGTAAACTCGTAACGTGCTGCTATCTATATCGTTATTACCATAAGTACCAATTGTATAAGCGCTATCGTTAAAGCTCAGTGGTAACTCTTTACCTGTTTTTAAATGACGAGCAATCAACTTTGATTGGCCCATTTCACGCTCTTGGTAAACTAAGTAGTCATTAAATAAATCAATGCCTTCGAGCTTAATATCATCGCGCGCTGGGATCACACTTTGCCAATTTGCTTTGTCACCAGCTTTATCAATATCCACTTTCATCAGCTGAAAATTTACAGCATCTAAGTTAGTTACAATGTAGTAAGTATTTCCTAGCTTCGAAATTTCATATTCAAGCCCTGCTTCGCGTTCAATTAAGCGTTTAGGCATTGCCTTAGTATCATCAGCACTTAATACAGATACGCCTGATGCAGCCGTGCTACTGTGCCAAATATAAATCTCTGACTCATCTTTGCTTTTACTCATACCCATGTAGTAACTGGTATCAGTTTCTTCGTAAATTAGCTCATCATCCGCTTGTGGTGTACCTAACGTATGACGGTAAACTTGGTAACCTAGCAAGGTTTGTAAATCTTTTTTAATGTAATAAAGCGTTTTATTATCGTTTGCCCACACAATGCCACCGTTGGTGCCCTCTAGTGTATCTTCGAGTAGTCTACCGGTTGTTAAATCTTTTATTTTTATACTATAAATACGACGGCTAACAGTATCTTCGCCATAAGCCATTAAATTGCCATTCGGGCTTACATTTAAGCCACTTACTGCATAATAATCATGGCCTTTCGCAAGCTCATTTACATCTAAAATAACTTGCTGATCCGTACCTGTAAAATCGCTGCTGCGTAAGTAAGTAGTGTACTCGTTATCGCCACGTGTTTGCGTTGAGTAAAAATAATCACCGTTTTTAACTGGGACTGAATCATCGTCTTTTTGGATACGTCCTTTTAGCTCTTCAAACAATTCACTTTGCAGCGTTTTAGTATGTGCAAGCATGGCATCAGTGTATGTATTTTCAGCTTCTAAATAGTTAATCACCTCTGGCGCTTTACGTTCGTCATCACGTAACCAATAGTAATTATCTACCCGTGTGTCACCATGAATAGTCATCTCATAAGGCACTTTTTTAGCAACTGGGGCTACAGCTTGGGCTACTTGAACCGTTTTAACTTGTGTATTATTTTTTTTGGTTTCTTCAGGGGCTTGATTACAGCCACTTAAAATAGCGAGCGATAGTGCAGCAAGAGCGAATGGAGTACGTTTCATCAGTCAAATCCTTGTTGTTTTTTATTTTTTATTAAGTAATTAAATATACCTAAAAATAACCTGTGTTGTGATTTACTTTGTGAAGCTATGTAAAGTAAATCAACGTAATTCCTCTTTTCTTAATAAGCCTACATCAGGTACTCTGTAGATATATAGGTCATTTTTAAGCTCAACTGATTAAGGGTAGTAATGAATAGCGAAGTAATAAATATTTTAACTATGGCAAAAGTAATTCAAACGGCCGTTGCTCCCGTATTTTTAATCACAGGTATAGCAGCAACTTTAGGTGTTTTATCTAATCGCTTAGCGCGAATTACCGACAGAGCGCGCTTATTGGAGCGAAGATTAAAAGTAAATACAGATGATGATTTTAATAAGTCGCTAGCAACAGAACTCCGCGCTTTATTAAAAAGATCTCGATGTATACATATTGCTTTTAGTTTAAGTGTATTAAGTGCCTTACTTGTATGTGCTGTGGTCATGTTTTTATTCTTGTCGCACATTCAATCAATTAACTTAAGCGTGACTATTGCTTGTTGTTTTGTTGCCGCAATGGCATTACTTATATGTGCATTTATTTCACTACTTGGAGAAGTATTTTTGGCTACCAGAAGTATGCGCCGAGGAATGATATTTGCTGATATAGGTCTTAATGACTAAGTTTTAATTAAATCTATCGCATTCACTTGAATAAATACGATGTTAGATACAAGATATCAAATTAAGAATTACAATTTTCAACAGGGGCAAACATGAAATTAAAAAAAGTATTAGCAACAATAGCACTGGCAACGTGTGCATTTAGCGTATCGGCAAATTCTGCATTTAAAGAGCCAAGTGACGCGATTGAATACCGCCAAGCTGCGTTCTCAATGATTTCAGTGCAAATTGGTGACATGGGCGCAATGCTAAAAGGTAAAGTACCTTTTGACGCAGAGCAATTTAAAAAGCGTGCTAACAACGCAGCTGCACTTTCAAAAATGCCATGGGAAGCGTTTTACGAAGGAACAGATAAAGGCGACACAGCTGCACTTGCTGCTGTTTGGTCTGAAAACGATACTTTTATGAAAAAAGCAACTGCATTCCAACAATACGCAGATGAGCTAGCAGTAGCGGCTCAATCAGGCGATAAGGCCGTAATTGGTAAAGCTTTTGGCGCATGGGCTAAAGGCTGTAAAGATTGCCATAAGCAATTTAAAGATTAATTTTACTGCAGCATCTAAGCTGCATTAAAAAGATAATAAAAAAGCCCTGGATGGTTAACCGTTCAGGGCTTTTTTTAACTTTATTGTCTATTAACTATTTATTGATACTTTCGTAGCTCGCCCTTTAAATGGGCGCTTAAATAACGTGCCAATATCACCTAAAATCATATATAAACACGGTACCAATATAAGCGTTATTAACGTTGCAAACATAACAGCAAAGCCAAGCGCTACTGCCATTGGTATTACAAACTTAGCCTGCAGGCTTGTTTCAAACATAATAGGTAGTACACCGGCAAAAGTTGTTATCGACGTTAATAGTATTGCTCTAAAGCGAGCACACCCTGCTTCTATTACTGCATTTTTAACGCTAACACCTTCGCGGCGCACTTGGTTTACGTAATCGGTCATTACAAGTGAGTCGTTTATAACAACACCAGCAGCAGCAATTAAGCCAAAGCCCGACATTAAGCTCATATCTAAATCAAACCAGTAATGACCCCAAATAGCCCCGGTTAAGCTAAACGGAATAACCGACATTACAATAAGCGGTTGTGAATAGCTTTTAAGCGGCACAGCTAGCAGTATGTATACTAAAATCATTCCGCCAATAAAAAACATTATTTGCTCGTTGGCTTGAGCTTGCTGCTCTTCTATTGCGCCACCAAGTTCTGATTTAACACTTGGAAATTCTTCAACTAGCTGTGGAAGTAAGTTTTCTTTTACCTGCTTAACTACTTCACCAGGTTCAATTTGCTCTTCATCAATATTGCCATAAACATACACGGTACGATAACCACCTTCACGACGAATATAACTAATGCCAGGTGTTTCGGTCAGCTCTACAACATCACCAAGTAATACTTCTCGCCCCTGTGGGGTGGTCACTACAGTATGTTTAAGCGATGAAAATGCTTCACGAGTTAGTTTAGGGTAGCGTACCATTACACGTACTTCTTCACCGTTTCGGATCACGCGCTGCGCTTCACCACCATAAAAGCTGGCACCTACTTGATTAGCAATACTTGCTAAATCTAAGCCCAGGTCGTAAGCGACCGGCTTTAAGCTCATTTGCACTTCTTTGCTCGCGGGGTCAATTGTTGAGCTTATATCAAACAGTCCTTTTTGCTGTTGCAGTAATTGAATAAAACGACGACCGGCTTCATTTAAAGTCTCTATGTCAGAACCAAACAGTAAGTAACCAAACTCGCCGCCGCCATTGCCACCACCGCCGCCGCCAACATCGTCTTGAATAGTTAACGACTTAATACCGGCAATAGTTGGCATAGCTTCACGCCAACGACGTGAAAGTTCAAATGCATTATACGGGCGTGAATCTTCGTCAACTAAAGGGGCAAGTAATTGAGACTCAGTTCTGCCTTGGTTAAATACCAACACATCACGAATAATTTTTTGACCAAATTCACGCTCAGTTTCTTCATCGACTCTAAGTACCATGGCTTCTATTTCACGAATAGCCGCAATAGTTTGTAAGTCAGAAACGTTATCGTTCATTTCAACTTGTATTTGCGGAAAGTCGTGCGGCACTTTAGGAGTAGGTACTGTACGTACTTTATTAGACGTAATAAGTGCAATGCTTATTATAAACATAGCAATAAAAGCGAATAACACTGTCCAGCGCCAATCTACACATTTCGCAATAAAACGTTTATATGGACCATTTACAAAACCAAAAAAGCGAGTGTTAAAGCTATCGCGCCAGCCACCTTTTTTAATCGGTGAAAAGTGTGTATGTGCAATATGAGCCGGTAATATAAGCTTTGACTCTACAAGGCTAAATACTAAACACAGCATAACTACAACAGCTATACCATAAAAAAAGGCACTTTCTGGACCGCTTGAAAGCGTAAACGGCGCAAACACAGCAATTGTTGTTAGTACACCAAACGTTGCGGGAGTTGCTACGCGGTTTGCACCACGTACAACGTTTTCAACACCACCACCGCTTTTTTCTACCTCGGTATAGGCGGCTTCACCTATTACTATGGCGTCATCCACCACTATGCCAAGCACCATAATAAACGCGAATAACGAAATAATATTAATGCTGATGCCAAATAGCGGCATCATCATCATGGCCCCTAAAAAACAAACGGGTAAGCCAATCATTACCCATAATGCAAGTTTAAAGCGCAAGAATAAAGACAGCATAATGGCCACTAAAATTGCACCTTGAAACAAGTTAGCCTTCATCATATCAAGGCGTGCGTTTAGGTAATATGTCATGTCCATTAATGGCTCTAACCTAATACCTGGCGGTAGCTGCTTATTTTTTTGATCAATAAATGTCTTAACCGAATCGGCCACAGGAATTATATTCTGCTCTTGTGTTGCTTTAACCGACATATAAACGGCATTTTCACCGTTAAATTTAAAGTAACGCTCACCTTCGGTAAATTGATCTTTAATAACGGCAATATCTTGCAGTAAAACTTTAGCGCCATACTCACCAATTTTTACCGGGATGTGTCTAAACTCTTCACCCGAGTAAAATTGGTTCTCTACTCGAACAGAAATAACACCCGCATCGGTTTTTAATTGCCCTGCCGAAAAGTTAGCTGAGTAACGACGCACCGCATTCATAACATCACTAAGGGTAAGGTTATATTGGCGAAGCGTATCGGGGTCTATCTCAATTGCAATTTCGTCAAGCGGTACATCGTTTTCAACGAGTGAAACATTAGATAGCTGTAGTAACTCATCTTCTATTTGGTTAGCAATAGGCTTAAGCTCTGTAAGCGGTAAATCGCCAACAAGTGTCATACCTATTACATCTTGCCTAAATTCAACTTGGCTTATGGTGACCGGTTCCATACCTGCCGGAAAAGTCGCAATACCATCAACACGTAACTTTACTTTATCAAGCACATCGGTAAGTTCAGCATCAGTGTTTATTTCAAGGCTTGCAGTGCCGCCATTTCTAAAAGCGCGGTACACACCTTTTTTAATTTCGGTTATATCTTTAAGTGACTCTTCAATTTTTATAAGAATACTTTCTTCTATTTCTTGAGGAGAGGCACCTGGGTAGTTAGCTTCAACGTTAATATAGTTAACTTCTATATTTGGAAACATTTGACGCTGAATGGTGAAGTAACTTATAGCCCCCATAACAATGATAAAAAACATCATTAAGTTTGCAGCAACCGAGTTATTAGCAAAGTAGGCAATGAGTCCTGTTTGTTTTTTTTGTATTGATTCGCTCATGTCTAATACACCTTACAGCTGTTGCGTGTTTGAGGTGCTCAACTCTGAGCTTTCAGGTGTAGCTACACCGGCAATTTTAACCTGCATCCCTTTTTGTGGGTATTCAGGCAAAGTAGTAACGAGTTGGTCGTCAGCATTTAAACCACTGCTGATATAAAAGTATTCACCTTCTTCACGAATAACCGTTACTTTACGTGGCTCAAGCTCTTGGCTTTTGTTTACGACCCATACGGTTTGGTTATTCACTAAAGCTTGCGGTAAGCGGTAAATATTATTAAGCGTAGCCCCTGCAAAATTAACTTGTACGTAGCTACCAAATTTAATAGATGGTTGTTTTGTTTTTAAACCATAAGGGTCTTCAATTCGCACAACTAAACTGCTCATGCGCGTAGCGCTATCTACAATTCCTAAGTCGCGGTCTATTACCCCTTCGCGCGTAAAGCTATTTAGCCCTTTTTGAATCACTGTAGCGGTAATGCCTTTAATACGCTCTGGTAAAAACACGCTATCGAACCCTGCGATAGGAATAATCACTTCAGCGGTCTCAATATTATTGAGTTCAGCAACTTGTGAGCCCATAGTGACAAATTGTCCAACACCTATATTTCGGCTAATCACCAATGCGTCGTAAGGGGCTGTAACATCACAATTATCCAAATCACGTTGCGCGCGCTTTAATGCTGCTTGCGCCGACTTTACAGATGCCTGCGCACTTAACACTTGAGGTTTACGTAAAAATAAATCTGTGCGCGCTTTACTTGGAAAGCGCTTGGCTTCGTCTTCGGCTACTTGAGCTTGAGCTTGTTCTTCTATTAAACCCGCGCGCGCGCGAGCAAGCTCAGCCTCTGCAACAAGTACTGCTGCTTCATAATTATCTTTTTCGATAGTGAATAACGTTTCACCGCGAGCAACTATGCCACCAGCTACAAAATTAGGATGCCAACTTAACACTTCACCCGACACCTGCGCCGAGAGCAGTGTATTTTCAAGAGGCTTTACTTCACCGTAGCTATTAATAATAACTTGATGATCGTTTGCAGCCACTGGCTCAACTTGCACTGTTGGACGAGTATCAATTACTTCTTTTTTTTCTGGCTCTTGTGCAATGGCATTTATTCCCATAAAGCCAACAACACCAACAATGAGCGCTACAAATGGAAAAACCCATCTAAGTGAATTTGTTTGCATATTCTATTATCCCCAAAACTCTATTAACATCATAATACCAGAGCCTTATGAAACATTAAGGTGACATTTGTAAGCAACTGTTACAAATGCGTGTATTAATAGATAAAATAAAGACGGTAATTCAAAAACGACTAGTGGGATTATAAAAAACAACGTAACTATTCACCAAGACAAATTATTTTCTAAGGATCTTTTTTAGCTATTGACTGATCCTGCCAGTATGCCAAGCTAGAGCTATTACCCTATCGCTCTAGCTTTAATGAATTTAAACAGC
>NZ_JADYXA010000021.1:0-63596 GCF_015864495.1 Pseudoalteromonas sp. SWYJZ98
AATGCCAATCCATAACTGGAATCTGACATTGTCGCAATTGGCCATCCACTTCGAAGGTAGATTAGATGGTGTGCTAGATATTTAGCAATTTAGGCTGACACAGAATTCTGAACGCCCTCAAGTAATTAGTTAATAAAATTGCGGGTTAACCACCCGCAATTTTAACTTTAAATTTTAAAGCTTCTAAAATGCCTTTTAGTTTATCTCGGTCATCACCTTGTACTTCAATAATGCCTTCTTTTACTGCGCCGCCTTGGCCCATTTTGCTTTTTATAGTTTTAGCTAACTTTTTTAAATCGTGATCTTTTGGATCAATGCCAACAACTAGCATAACTCCTTTGCCTTTACGTCCTTTTGTTTGACGCTCAATGCGAATAAAACCATCTTTAAAAAGTTTAGCGTGTAACTCTTTTTCTGGTTTAGGCTGGTCAATGCGACCCGTACTAGTTGAATATACTAAGTGACTATCACTCATACCTTACCTTTGTGGATAAAAATGAATTAAATACTGGTGTAAATGATAGCAAATTTGAAGTTGTGTGTTTTTCTTTTTGCTAAATACTTTTAACAGGTTATATTTAGTTCAAAGGAAATATTATTGGAGTTTACTATGAGTTTAACTAAGAATGAATCTGTCGATGGCACTACATTAACAATACAAATTAAAGGTAAGTTTGATTTTAATTTAGTGCAATCTTTTCGCCAAGCCTATGCTCAAATGAGCGAAGAAACAGTAAAGGTAATTATCGATTTAAGAGAGACTGATTATATGGATAGTTCAGCACTTGGCATGTTACTTAATATGAAAAAAACCATTGATAGCCAAGTGCAAACCATCGAAATAAGTAATTGCCAACCTCAGCTTAGAAAAATCCTACAAATTTCACGTTTTGATAAAAAGTTTGATATTAGCTAATGATACATGTGTTGATTGTTGATGATCAGGCGCTCAATCGCATTTTACTAAGTAAAATGCTTGAGCAGGAAGGTTATAAAATCTCATTGGCTTACAATGGGCTAGATGCACTTAATGTACTTAAAAGAGAGCAAATAGACATTGTTCTACTTGATGTTTTAATGCCCGTAATGGATGGTTTTAAAACCGCTGAAAAGATAAAACAGCAGTATAGTGAAGTTTACTTACCGATTATTTTTATAACTTCCTTAGACGATCAAGCAAGTTTTGAGCGCTGCCTTGCGGTAGGTGGCGATGACTTTATTCATAAACCATTTGAAAAAGTTATTTTGTACGCAAAAATTAAAGCACATAGCCGCACCAGAGAGTTGAGTAAAAAATCAAATCAACAAAAAAAGCTGCTTGAATATCATCACAATCAAATTGAACGTGAACACGAAATAATTGAGCATATTTTTAATAACTCATTAGAGAATCAAGGCAAGTTTAAAGAGTACCTCGATTTTAATTTATCGCCGGCGTCTATGTTTAACGGCGATATGTTTTTAGTGGCACAAAGTCCAATAGGCAATCTGTATTGCATGTTGGGAGACTTTACCGGGCACGGTTTAGCGGCAGCTATTGGGGCATTACCTATCTCTCGTGTTTTTTATACTATGGTACAAAAAGGCATGGCGATTAATGACATTGCCTGTGAACTAAATACACTGCTTTACAACCTCCTGCCTGGACACATGTTTTGTGCTGCAACCATTATAGAGCTTAGTGCATCCGGTAAAAGTATTTCTGCATGGATGGGCGGCCTGCCAGATGCGTATCTAATAGATAAAGACGGTAATGTAAAACAAACATTAGAGTCGCAACATATGGCGCTGGGGATTTTAGACGACCAAGAGTTTGAATATGAAGTTATTCACTTTGAAACAAATAGTAATACACGCCTAGTACTAGCAACCGACGGTATTATAGAAACAGCAAACAAAGAAGATACATTTTTTGGGGAAGAGCGTTTTTTACAAACCTTAAAAAGTAAATCGATGATTAGTAGCGAAGATATAGTGGCTGACGTTACTAAGTTTGCTGATGGCACTAAACAGCAAGATGATTTAAGTATTGTTTTACTAAACTGTCTGCCTTTAGTTCCTGAGGAGCAAGAGCGAGAAGCATTCTCTACTTTAGCGTTTAATTTATCTTTGAGTTTAAACTCAGAACAAATAAAAAAAACAGACCCCGTTTACGACGTTGTTAATATTTTAAGCAGTGTTGAGGGGTTAAATGCTCACCGCTCTAATATATTTTTACTGTTGTCTGAGGCGTATAACAATGCGCTTGATCATGGTGTACTAGGGCTAGACTCAGAGATTAAAAAACAAGAAGACGGTTTTTTTCGATATTACGAATTAAGAGAGGCAGCTCTTGCTAAACTTACAGATGCTATGATTATTATTGATATGCGCTATTGCCCTGATACGCTCAGTTTATATTTCATTATTTGTGATTCAGGCCGAGGGTTTAGTAGTAAGCACGATGAGCTGGCAAAGGTTAATAATGAATTTGGTAGAGGGGTGTCTTTATTAGAAGAAATAGCCGAAAAAGTAACTTATAACGCCAGCGGTAACCAAGTTGAAATGTGCTACAAGTTGAGCTAGCTCTGCAAAAATATCCATGCTATTATTCTCGAAACTTTAGATGTATGGATGGCCAAATGATTTCTTCTTACCTAAAACAAGCACAACTAAGTGCTAATCCAGCTTTGATTTCAACAGAGCTTGAAAAGCTTGAGCTACATTTAGCAAACACAACTTTGCCTGATGTATGTTGGGAGTATCAAATACCTGAGCTTGGCGAGGGCGGTGCGTGTAGTTTATTTGGTTACCTACAAGATGAGCCATTCAAATTAACTGATTATCTTAAAAATGATGAGCAAACACAGTTCAAGCTAGCTAATTTACGAAGTATTGTGAGCTACATTGAGCAACAAACAAGTGTTGATTGGTATGGTATTTATCAATCAACTAATACTAGTGAAGGTAAGCAACTATTAAAATTAGCTTATCATGGTGCGCCTAGTCGTCCGTTGTTCCCTTTAACGCAAGCATTTGCGGCAGGTAGTAATAACGTGCAGGTTGCGCTATCTCACAAGGGCCGTATTATTAATAACGTTGAAGCGTATTTATCACAAGGTGGTGAATACTACACATGCGATCCTAAAGTTAAATCAGAAACCTGCTTACCTTTATTTAATACACAAAATGAATGTGTTGGTATTGTAGATGCTGAAGCCTTTAAAAATGATTTTTTTGATGAAAAGACGCTTGCCGTTTTAATTGCATGTTGTATTAAAATTCCTCACTTTCTAGTGTAAATAACGCTAGTCAACATGATGTGCTTTTATGTTAAGCTTAGCTTAACAGCTAACCCCTAAATAACGATAAGAGATAGCCAATGTTCTCAGTATTAAAACCATTACCAACAGATCCTATTCTTGGCCTTATGGCGGCCTATAAACAAGATACAAACCCTAATAAAATTGATTTAGGTGTAGGTGTCTACAAAGATGAGCAAGGCAATACACCGGTTCTTAAAGCGGTTAAAAAAGCTGAAGCGTTTCGTCTTGAAAACGAAATGAGCAAATCTTACATTGGTTTAGCGGGTAACTTAGATTACTGCCAAAAGATGGAGCAGTTACTACTAGGCGAACATCAAGCATTGCTAGCAAATCGCGTACGTACTGCGCAAGCGCCAGGTGGTACGGGCGCACTTCGCGTTGCAGCTGAATTTATTAAGCGTTGCAATGCAGATGCAACAGTATGGGTAACTAACCCAACATGGGCAAACCATATTAGCTTGTTTGAAGCTGCAGGCTTAACAGTAAAAGAATACCCGTATTACGATTACGAAAATAAAGACTTACTGTTTGATGAAATGATCAATACACTTAAACAAGTGCCTAAAGGTGATGTGGTTTTAGTGCATGCATGTTGTCATAACCCAAGCGGTATGGACTTAAACGAAACACAGTGGAACACAGTTGCCGAACTTGCAAAAGAAGTTGGCTTTACACCACTTGTTGATATTGCATACCAAGGCTTTGGTGCTTCACTTGAAGAAGATGCACGTGGCTTACGTATTTTAGCTGATGCAGTAGAAGAGCTAATTATTTGTTCTTCATGTTCTAAAAACTTTGGCTTATACCGCGAGCGTATTGGTGCATGTTCACTAATTGCAAAAGATAGCGCAACAGCAGATATTTCAAACTCTGTAATGCTAAGCGTTGTACGTAGTATTTACTCAATGCCGCCAGCGCATGGTGCTGATATTGTTAATACTATTTTAAGCAGTACAGAGCTTACACAATTATGGCACTCTGAGCTTGATGAAATGCGTAGCCGCATAAATGGCTTACGTAGCTTAATTAAGGAAAGCTTAGCAACTAAAGATATTGCGCAAGACTTCTCATTTATTGAACGCCAAAACGGTATGTTTTCTTTCTTAGGTATTAATAAAGAGCAAATTGCTCGCCTACAAAAAGAATATGGTATTTACATTGTTGGTTCTAGCCGTGTAAATGTTGCAGGTGTTAGCCAGTCAAATATTGAATACTTTTCAAATGCTGTAGCTGACGTTTGTAAATAAACGCAGTTAATATAAAAAAACCGCACATCTAATGATGTGCGGTTTTTTTATTATCTAAATTAAAACAAAAAGATTTAACCGATAGCAGGGATTAGCCCCGCCATTTGCATAAACTGCGCAGCAATAATCGTTATGCCACATATAGCTGCTATGCCAAGCCCAACATTCCCACTTTTAACTTTATAGCCTGTTTTACTTGATGTTGTACGCTGTTTATAAACCATTGCTACAGGCAAAAATATTGCAAGTACGACAAGTGCTATTGCAGCGTAACCTAAAGCCATAATAAAGCCTTGAGGATAAAATAATGCAAAGCCAAGCGGCGGAATAAACGTAATTAAGGCCGTTTTAATTCGGTCCGTTTTATTGTCACCTTTTTTAAATGTATCAGCAAAAAAATCAAATAACCCTAAACTCACCCCTAAAAATGATGTCGCAAGTGCTAAATCAGCAAATAACTTAACGGCCGTTGCTACACTTGGGTTATGCGCAATACTTGCCACGCTTGATACAAAGCCACTAAGGCCTTGGCTGTTGAGTAAGTCAGCTTGGCTCATAATACCTTGGCTAAGTAGTTGCCAAAAAATATAAATGACTAAAGGCAGGGCGGCTCCAGCAATCATTACTTTGCGCAGTACTTTTATTTCTACACCAACATATTTAACAATAGAAGGAATAGAGCCATGAAAGCCAAACGAAGTAAATATAACCGGTATAGCCGAAAGGATTAACCCTTGCTCTACAGGCATTTCTAATAAGTGCTTACCTTGTACATAAGGGGTTAGCATGTAAAACAAACTAGCTAATACAATAATTTTTATAGTAAATAACACTCTGTTTAGTTTATCTACCTTGCTAGTGCCCAGCGTTACCACACTTGCAATAATAACAGCGAGGATCACAGAGCCAAACTGTGGGGCTATATTTACATCAAAGCCTATATTTATACGCGCTTGAAGTTGTGCACCACCACCTGCAATATAAGCAGCGCATAAAGCGTAAAATAAAAAAACCATCGAAAAATTCGCAATGTATTGTCCGCGCTTTCCAAGCCATAATTTAGCCAACGTATTTAACGTTGCATCGCGTGGTGCATATTGATGTAGCTCTAGCATGAGTAGTGCGGTGTAGGTCATTAGTAACCAGCTAGCAATTATCAATGCAAGCGCGGTACTAAACCCAAGCCCGGCAGATGCAATTGGCAATGCCAACATACCTGCACCAATAGTTGTGCCTGCAACAATTAACATGCTTCCAGTTGTTTTATTTTTAAGCACTTAATTACCTTAATTATTATTAATATACATGCACGATATAACTAGTTACTCAAATCTCAAATAGTTTTGTAATAAAAGAACGGTATTAAAATGTAACCTACAATTTACAACTGTATTTATTAAGGACTTGTATGCATTTAAAAGTATTAAAATAGGGTGGTGAGGGTATAATTTTATGTACGTTGGATTGCGTTATAAAACGCTAAGGATTGGCATGTGCCGGTAAAAGTATCGTATTTTTTTATGGTTCTCATTTGGTCTACTACACCTCTGGGGATTGTGTGGAGCAGTGAAACAGTATCGCCAACGCTTGCTGTATTAATGCGTATGCTGGTGGGGTTGTTTTTAGGTGGTTTAATTGTTGCCATAACAAACATTAGAGTACCTTGGAGCAAAAATGCGTGCTTACTTTATTTTTATTCGAGTATAGGTATTTTTGGCGGTATGTTACTGAGCTATATGGCAGCTAAAACAGTCCCTTCGGGTATTATTTCGCTTATGTTTGGCCTTGCACCTATCTTGTCGGGGTTGCTTGCTCAGAAGTTATTAAATGAACCTAAATTTAGCCCGATTAAATTAGTGGCGTTAGCGTGCGCCTTAATCGGCTTATATTTTGTTAGTTATAACCAAGTACAAAACTCGCAAACTCAAGGGCTCGGGTTACTTTATGTGTTTATGGCTGTCTGCTTTTTTAGCTTAAGTGGTGTGATGATTAAGCGTGTACAGATTGCGATTCATCCTATGGCGACAACATTTGGTGCCTTAGTTTTTGTAACCCCACTCTTTTTTATTGCTTGGTGGTTATTAGATGGTCAGTTGCATATACAGAACTGGAGTGCAAAATCATTGTGGGCAATTGGTTATCTAGGTGTGTTTGGATCTTTAGTTGGGGCTTTGGCGTATTTTCATGTACTGCAAAACCTAAATGCGAGTACGGTATCACTTACTACGCTCATAACTCCTAGCTTTGCGTTAGGCTTAGGAGCTTGGCTAAACAATGAGCCATTAAGCCAGGAGCTAATAATTGGTGCGGTTATTATTTTAATTAGCCTAGGCTTTTTCCAATTTGGTGATAAATTTTTAAAGCGAAAGAGAGTAAGCTCAAATTAGTTTTACTACATTTTTCAATTTGGTGATAAATTTTTAAAGCGAAAGAGAGTAAGCGCAAATTAGTTTTACTGCATTTTTTCAATTTGTTGATAAGTTTTTAAAGCGAAAGAGAGTAAGCGCAAATTAGTTTTACTACATTTTCTCTATTTGAATAATTAAACGACGGTTTTTGTCTCGGCCTAAAATGTTATCGTTATTATCAACAAAGCGTTTTTCGCCTAAACCGGTGGTTTGTACTTTTGCTTCATCGACACCCAAGCTCACCATATAATCTTTTATAGTTTTGGCGCGCTTGCGCGATAAATCTAAGTTATTCCAGCGGCCGCCATAACTATCGGTGTATGAGTCAATACTAATGGACTCTATGCTTGCATCATTTTTTAAATACTCAGCAATTTTATCAAGGCGTTGTTGCGACGATTTAGTTAATTTACTGCTGTTAGATTGATAGTTCATTACAGTAAACGAAATATCTTCAAAGCTGTAAGGGAGTAGCTCATCACGGCATTGTAAAAAAGCCCAGTAAGCTTGTTTAAAGTTTACACTCGATATACCAACGGCAATTTTATCGGCACTGTTTTGCCAGTCTTGATAATAAAAAGTAGGGTAGTAGCCTTTTTCAAGCTCGCTAAGCATCTCCCATGCGGTTTTATTACCCAGCTCACCATCAAACTTTTTAAGTAATTTCATATTTGCAATATCACGGGCCGGTAAGCCTGCTCGCCAAGACGGTGGCACGGCTTTTAAACCAGCAATTGCGTAATTATCTGGGCGTACAACCATATCTAAATTAAACGTTAAGTTTTTATTTTTACTTGCTGAAGCTTTAAAAATAGCTTCCCCATAATAAGGAACTTCATGATTTAATTGGCATTGTAAGCGCGTTGTTTTAACGACTTCCCAGTTGGAGTTGTCTTGGGTTGCTGTGTATTGGCGCATAGCAGCTTGCGAGTGAGTACTGCAAAGCACTGCACTTATACTAAGGCTAATAAATAACAACTTATACTTCATGGTGCTCTCCAGCTATCCGGGAATGCCAATAATTTGGCAAATTAACGACTGCAATGATTAGTTTGTTCTCTACGTAACTAACTTATAAGTTAAAGCAAGTTATGTGCCTACAATTTTAAAGCAATAAATACTTAAATCCCCTAGCCTAGGGGGCATCAATTTTGACATAATAGTCAGCTTACACGTATAAACAAAGAAGACTATGGCAAATACTGAGCAAACACCTTTCGCAAAACGCTTTCGTGGATTTTTTCCTGTTGTTATTGATGTTGAAACTGCAGGTTTTAACAAAGAGACAGATGCCTTGTTAGAAATAGCAGCTTCTGTTTTAAAAATGGATGACGAAGGACTGCTCAGCATAGATCATACTGTTCATTTTCATGTTCAGCCATTCGAAGGCGCTAATATTGAACAAGCAGCCATCGACTTTAACGGTATAGACCCGTTTTCACCATTACGTGGCGCAGTACCTGAAGACGAAGTAATTAAAGAAATATGTAAAGTAGTACGCAAAGCGCAAAAGGCCGCTGGGTGCCAACGCTCAGTTATTGTGGCGCATAATGCCGCATTCGATCATGGCTTTTTAAATGCAGCAATAGAGCGTAATAACATTAAGCGTACGCCATTTCATCCATTTGTAAGCTTTGATACAACATCTTTAGCGGGTTTAGCGTTAGGGCAGACTGTATTAGCAAAAGCATGTAGAGCGGCTGGTATAGAGTTTGATAACAGCCAAGCACACTCAGCGCTTTACGACACAGAACGTACAGCTGAGCTTTATTGTTTAATAGTAAATCGCTGGCAGCAATTAGGTGGTTGGCCATTAGCGCCAACCGACGATTGCGACGCTAATGCCGAAGTTGAAACTGAGACACAAAATAACGAAGAAACTAAAACGTCTGAGTAATTTTACCCTCAGTTAACTTAACTAGGTGGGGCGGGTAAATACGCGAAAATTGTTTAGAATCTTTCGCTATTTTAAGCTCCACACCAGGGTGCATTAATTCATTTACTTTTAAACGACTACTGGCAAGTAATTGCACTATTTTTTGCTTAATAAGTAGTTTTTGACGATGAATATGCGCAGAGCGTATTTTTATATGCTTTTCATTTTCAGTTATCTTATTCATGAATTGCTGACGCTGAGCAGCCCCCGCAATTTTACTCGCTTTTTCACGAGCCTGTTGTAAAGCGGTTACTTTAGTCGCAAGTACTTTTTCAAAATCGGTTATTTGTGTTTGCTTTTGGCGAAGCTCAAACCAGAGTTGTGCTAAAAATACGCGTGTTTTAGTACCGGCTGGCGCGCCTAGCTCACCCGTTTCAATGCGCATAGCATCTAAAATATTACCGCCAATAATTTTACCTCGCGGATCATTTGCTTTGCCTACACGTATTAATCGCCTAGCGCTTAAATCACAATGTAGAGCTTGGCGTTCAATAAATAAATCTTGTTCTGATTTAATATTGCAGTACTGAGCATAACCAATAGAAATAGTTCGTTGAGCGGTTATAGAGCATGTAAATGCTTCCTCGCCTTCACGTTTTCTACCAATTGCGCCAAGCATAATGGTTACCGCACTTTTACTTTCAACAGCTCCTGATTCTACAAAACCCAGTACCGTAATATCACCATTGGCTTTTACACGCATGCCGTCTTTAATATCGCCAGTAATAATTACGCTACCATCAAAATCAACGTGGCCTGTACTTACATCTACATTATCAAAGCATAAAACGTCATCTACACGCATACCTCGGGGTAGGGCAACGGGCACACCTTTGCAGTCGGCAATAAGCATATTAGGATTATTAGGATCTACTTTTGTACCTTCGAAAGGCTGGAGTTGGTGATCTGTACCTGGTTTTGCACTAATTGAATCGCCAAATACCGTATAACCATCTTCTCCAGGGGTAGCGGCAATACGCTGCATTAAGGGAGTACCAGGTTTTACGGTGATAATAGCGCCAAGATTTTTCATATCAACCTTACCGCCTTCTTTAGCTTGTGGGCTAAGCACACGGTCTTGGGCTGTTGAGCATAAACGCACAAATTTAGCATCGCTGCCTTTTTTAGGATTACGCCCATGTGCAATTATGGCGCTATAAGAGCTTCCTGCTGGTTTTTCAAATTGCTGGCCTAAAAAGGTATCAGCGCGCGTGGGCTTATTCCTTTTTTAACACCTGCATTAGCAAGCGCTTTTTGTGCACCTTCCATAGACAAAAGCGCACCACCTTTAGCGGTAGTTAATGTTGCTTCTGCGACCATGTTTTTTTCATCAATATTAATGACAAGCGACGCATCTACCGCTTTAGCAACGACAAGTGATACTTCCTGATAGTTTTTAGTTGGCGCAAAAAGCTTTCCAATATTGGCAATGACAGCTTCGTACTCACTAAACTCAGATTGTTCGAGCATTTGCGTTAACTGAGTACTTGTAACAGGAAAGCCACTATCAATAGGGTGACTAACTAAAGAGACAAACCCTGTATTTTGATCTAATGAAAAAACCGACATTTATTAATTCCCTACTCTATGCCTGTTATTATTTTTTTTTACAACTAAAGGTTTAGAAATGACAGGTTTAGAAATGACAAAAACCTTAACTCCTTATTTGAACACAGGTTAAACACATTGTTAAGCAAATGTTTAGATGGGCTTGCATAAACTAAATTTTGGTTACTTAATGCTCGGTTAGTGCACGCAATTAAAATAAAGCGTTACTAGGCCTTGAGTATCAGTACTTTACTCAGTTATACTGTTTGCACGCTCTGAATTGAGTTACTAATTCAGGGGCTGATTAGGATTCGACGGAATTCAAGAAGCCCAAGGTGCATGTCGAGGTGCGGTTTGCCTCGTTAAACAGCCGCAACCTAAAGTAATCGCAAACGACGATAACTACTCTCTAGCAGCTTAGGCTGGCTAGCGCTCCTTCCATGTATTCTTGTGGACTGGATTTTGGAGTGTCACCCTAACACCTGATCGCGACGGAAACCCTGGCCGGGGTTGAAGCGTTAAAACTAAGCGGCCTCGCCTTTATTTACCGTGTTTGTCCGGGACTTAAAGGTTAATTAAATGACAATACTAAACATGTAGTACCGACGGTCGAGGCTTTTCGGACGGGGGTTCAAATCCCCCCAGCTCCACCAATAAAGGTTTTTGAATTCGTTATTCGAAAACCATAAGAAACCCGCAAATTTGTTAATCCAAATTTGCGGGTTTTTTTATGGAATTTATAAAATAAAGTTTAAGAATGTCTTATTGCGCGTAGCTTCATTTTTATTGCAATCACAAGCAGGCTGAATAACGACAGCATACTTATTAATAACGTTAGGTTAAGTATGGGGTTACTTGGCTCGTAGGTAGTGACAGGGGAGTTGTTTGTAGTTTGCGAGTTTTGATATTGCCTAATATAGCTTTGGCTGATCCAATCTACCGCGTTTATCCATTGTACTTTGCCGGGATCAGTATTGTTTAGCATCCCTATTGCATGTTTATCGTTATCTAAGCCTTTTGAAAGTTGTACCAGTTGCTGCCAAAATTTATTTTTAGGGCCTAGGTCATCTATTTCTTGCAGGTGCTGTTGTAATTTATCGCCCCCCATCGTTTTTATATCAGCTTGTCCTGTACTTTGCGCGTAGCTATTTATCAGCGATGAAAAGCGACTAAAGTACTCATTACTTTTTTGTTGTGTAAGGTTAACTGTTTGATCGTTTGTTACTTTTTGTGTTGGTTTATTTAGGCTATTTTGATCAATCAAATATTGTTTATAGTTTTGGTAACTTAAGTTATTTGTTGTTGTGTTATTTAGGGTGCCAAAGTTATTTTTAAGTGCATTAACACTGATCACTACGCCTATTATGGTAATAATACAAAGTGCGCAATAGCAAAAGTACAATGCGCTTTTTAAAGTGTTACGCAGTAATTTATATTTATTATAACTTTGCTTAATAGCTGCAGCTGTATTTGGGGCTTCACCTGTATCTAGGCGTTCATTTTGTATTGAGATATTTTTGCCGCTAGTGCTTTCACTAATGTGTTTATCTGTATTTTTACTGTGCTCAGTGAGTGCTATTTGATTATTTTGAGACTTAGAGGTTACAGTAGAGGGTTGAGGTTCTACATTAGTAATCAAACCTAGCTTTTTTAGTGAGGATTCTGTTTTAACAGCATCAATACTCGATAAGTCTTTTTTTAAAGCGTAAGCTTTTCCATCAAATAACTGAATAACAATATTATGAGGAATATTAAGAAGTTGGCTAAGTTTTTCTTGGGCAGAGGTAATGTCAGTATTTTGATATAACTGACCATTAAAAACAATTTTAAATGTGGCGCTCACGTTAGTACCTTGCTTGTGTAATTCCATTTTTGGAATTTTATTTTTATTATTTGATACACAAAGCTAACTTAACAGATAAAGGGTATGCTTTCTAATGATTTGCGATTAAAAAAGCCTTAACAAACAGCGTTAAGGCTTTGGCGTGTAGCTGTTACTTTATCGTTTAGCGAGTGATTTTACAGATTGCTTTTGGTCACTTGCTGGTTGGGTTGCTTTGTCTATTAATGTTTCAAGTGGTTTATTTCGAACGCACATAAGTACTTTGTTCATTGCTTGGCATGTGCCTGTCGCTTTTTTATCATGGCTTGTGTAGCTGCAATCTTCATTAATGGCTTTTGCTTCACATGCTTCCCAAGGCGCATTTGAGCCGTGGCCTGCATGACTTAGCGTAGAGCATGAGGCAGCAAGTAATAAGCCAGTGGTTAGTGCTTTTATTACGTTAAATATTTTCATTAGTATCTCAGTTAATTATTTGGCCAAAATGTGCGTTATCTTGCGGTAGCACCTTTAAAGCAACCAATAAACATGTTTTCAGATACGTCGGCTGCATGGTAGTGGTAACCGCGTGTATCGTCGGTGTGGCCTCTACATTCGTCTAAATCAGTGGGTTCTAATCCATCTTCGTTAAGCATGCCAAATATACCAAATCCATCGAGTGCATAACCCATCATGGCGGCATGACCGTCTGATTGAATTTGTGTTTGGCTACAGCCTGCTTCACCGTGATAGTGATAACCTGCTACTAAGTTAATATGGCCAGCGCAATCATCAAAGGCTGCAATAGTGTATGCGCCTAAAATAGCCTCAACAGGGGCTGGTGCAGCAAGTACAACACCATTGAGAGCAACACCTACATTAGCGTTACCAATACTGCTGTTTTGAGTGGTTGCAACGGGCGTTATTGGTATTAAAAATGATTCTGATATACCGCCATCAACATAATCAATAGAGCATTCTACGCAGTGGTTTTGGTATTGTTCTTCTACGTTTGGACGTGCAGCGCCATCACACGATTCTTGTGTGTCTGTTACATTTACAAGGCCTGTACCTTCGTCGTATAGCTGCCAATGACTATCGTTATATAATGTAGGAAGATTTAAAATAAAGTCACCAGTTATATCGTAAACCTCACCGGTGCCATCAAACCAAATACCGGCTTCGTCTGCTGTTGAGGTGATATTTTGAGGGCAGAATACACCAATCTCGTAATTTGAAGGTGCACCGGCAATATCAATTTTGTAGCATGATGCTTCATCGCCATTACTTAGCGTACATGTTTGAGTGGTAATAGATGAAATGAGTGCATCGCTTTCAAAGTTAAAAGGGTCAACTTCTACAACAAAATCGGTTGAAGTATCTGTTGTAGTTCCCTCATCGGTGGTTGTTTCAGTTACGACGCTACTTTGAGTATCGCTACCGTTACAGGCAGCTAAACTCAGTGCAAGTATACAAACAGCAAGCGGTGCTAAAATTGGTGCGTTAAGTTTTCTCATCAGAAATATCCGGTAATGAAGTTGAATGTATAATATTTGTTAAATGTGCAAACAAAGTGCAAAAACAACGCAACATAATACATTGCCTGAAATAGAGGCTGACAGCGCTAGCTATAAGTGTATGTTGTACCTTTAATTGTTTAAGATACTGCGACTTTAAAGTACCTAAATAGGCAGTGGAGTTTTATGGACTTTTTATTTCCCGACAGTATGTCTTTATTTTTGCTTTTATCGTTGATAATTACAGCTGGGTTTACTTCTTTTGTATCTGCTGCATTTGGTGCGGGTGGCGGATTAATGCTGCTTGTTGTTATGGCGTCGTTTATGCCTATGGCAGTTGTTGTGCCTGTGCATGGTTTAGTACAGCTTGGCTCTAATGCAAATAGGTTATTACTCAGCTTTAAGCATATTGATAAAAGCATGTTTGTATATTTTGCGTTAGGCGGCTTAGTAGGGACGGGGTTATCAAGTTTTGTTATTAATGATATATCGCTTGATGCTATGAAGTTAGTGGTCGCTATTTTTGTTATTTATTTACTGTGGGGTAAAACACCGCCAGTAAAATTAACCTCTAAGTTATGGCGTATGGTCGCCGGTGGCATAACGACTTTTATTTCTATGTTTGTGGGAGCGAGCGGGCCATTAGTTGGTAGCTGTTTATATATAAATAATTACGAAAAGTTAAAATTTACGGCAACGTTTTCGAGCATTATGAGTGTGCAGCATTTATTAAAAGCGGTAATTTATGGTGCTGTTGGCTTTAGCTTTTGGCAATGGATGCCGCTTGTAATTGCTATGGTAATAAGTGGTGCTGTAGGTACTTGGTTTGGAATTAAATTACTTAAAAGGATGGCTGGGGATAAATTTAAGCGTATTTTTAGAGTCGTTTTAACGTTATTAACGCTACAACTCGGTTGGCAAGGTATTAAAATATTACTCCACTAATTTACTTAGTGGAGTAAATTTAATTTTATTAAACATAAATCACTTAAGCGAATTAAATAACTCATTGCCTAAAAACTACCGATGCAGAGCGACTACACTGTAATTTTTTGCCTTATCGATGAACTATACTAATCTGAAATAATTGTTTATACGTTTAAATAAATTGGTATTAAAGCTTATTTAACAGCGGCTTTAATTGGTTTGTCGCCATCAAATAACTCAAAAATGCGGTTACTAATAAATGAGTTAGTCGCAATATGTAATAATGCATTGGCTACGTTTTCACGGCTAATTTTAGCCTCAGAACGATCACTTGGGCGCTGCGTCGTTACTTGCATTGAAGCGCTATCATCAGTCAATGTACCAGGGCGAACAATGGTGTAATTTAAACCACTATTGATTAAGTGCTCGTCAGCCATGTGCTTAGCAACTAAGTAAGGTTTTAAATCACCTTGAATCGAATCTGGGTCGTCTGCACCGATTGAGCTGACCATAATAAAGTGTTTAACGCCATGTTCTTTAGCAAAGGTAGCTGCTTTAGTTGCAGCCCATAAATCAATAAGTACAGTTTTATCATCGCCCGTATTTCCGCCAGAACCTGCAGCAAAAATCACTTGGTCACAGCCTTTTATTGCTTCGCCAAAATCGCCTTCAAGATCTTGCTCAACAATAGTTAAAAAAGAGCTGTTTAAATCACTTAGCTTATTTTTGTCACGCACTAATGCCACAACATTTTGCTCATTTTTTAAAAGTAGCTCAGTTGCCATTTTACCTATTTGTCCGCTTGCGCCAATAATTAGGGTCTTACTCATAATTAACTCCTTCCAATAAATAGTAAAAGTAATGTGCTTACAAATATACCTTGGGGTAGGGGATAATTTTTAAAGGGTAAAAAAGAGTTTAAATGAGCTAATTTCAAAAAATACTTTAATTAAAATTAAATACTTAACTGAGCATTAAAATTAGCTACTTTTGGCGTGTTTTTTAGAACTTTTTATTCAACCATTATACTTACTTCGGTCACATAACTACGGCGATATAGACTAATACGAACTTTATGTTCTTGGTAATTATAAAACAAAGTGCGATATGTATTATTGCCGTTTGTTTTTAACGGCTCACCTAATTTTTGCTGATAAAAGCGAGCGATATCAGAAATTGAATCTGTTAAATAACCAGTGCGAACCATTGGGTATTCACCTGCTACATCCATTGTTGTAACAAACTCTTCAGGAAGTGGGATTTCAGTGACGTTTTGGCTAAGTACATTAAACGATAGAGTGCATAGCAGTATTATTAAAAATGCTAAAGTTTTCATTAAAGTCCTTTAAATAATAAATTCCATTTATTGGTACTCATTTTACCTCAATAAGCACCTTTGTCATTTAAATTTTATTACGAATTAAATCTCGTACTATAAACCGAGCAGGGTGAATAGCTTGGCTTACACGTTCGCTTAATGGGCGGGGTTCATTATTTAAACAACTTATTAACCGACGCATTATACAACTCTTAATATGGCTGCACTCCAGTTACACGTTGAAGTTTGAAAAAGTTACGCAAATAAGGATCGTTGAATTAAGTTTGCTCATTAGGCATAGTGCTAATGTAAACTAATACTTTAAAAGGAATTTTTATGAAAAATAATATTATCAAAGTACTTTTAATTTGTACTACCTACCTGTGCTGCATATTTAACCTGCAAGCAAAGCCATTATTAACGGCTTACCCCGATGCGAAATTAGAGAGAAAAGTCACTTTATCGGGTGAAGAAACACAACTTGTATCAGCCTTTAACCCTGCGCTAAAAAAATCTCAGCAATGTGAATATAAGACATTTGTTGGAGATGTAAGTCATTTTTCTTATCAAATAAAGAATGTTGCTTCTTTAAAGGTAATGGAAAACTACAAAAACGCTTTAAGTGACGCTGGATTTAAAGTTTTGTATACATGTTCTTTAAACGATTGTTATGAAAAGCGAGAGGATAAATTGCTAGCCGAAGAGTCGAGCTATTTCAACGTGTCTAGTTATTACGGACAGCCACATTATATTTACGCAACAAAAGGAGAGGTTCCTGAGGCTGCCATTTCGTTATTTGTTGGACAATATAAAAATACGACACAAGCGCTTTTGACGACAGTTAATATTAAAGAAATTGAAACTGGGCTAATAAAAGCTGATTTTGAAGCATTCAAGAAAAAAGTTAGTGATAAAATAAAAAAATCTACACATGAAGATCTTAAAGGTTCTGCAGATCATCCTTTATTAAGTCGTTATCCCGGTAGCTATATTGAGGATTATCAAAATGTTGACTATGAAGAGTTTAGCATTCCAACTGGAAAATTTGATAAAAAAGCGAATGCTTTTCCTATACTTGATGTTACAGGTGATTTAACGCGAATTACTTATATTGCGAATAAAGTATCGACGCTAAAAATTTATCATAACTATGTGAGTGCTTTAACCAAAGAAGGTTTTGAAACCGTATTTTCTTGTCAAAAAGATAAATGCGGTACAAAAAGAAAAGAGATTCAAGCATTAGGCGATAAGCTGGCAATTAAATCTGTTAGTAATTACTTTCGCGGACCTAGATATCAAGTTATGAAAAACACTCTAAATGAGCAAACTACCTACGTTGCCTTTTTTATAGGTAACTATAATGGCGATTCTCGTATTCAGCTTGTTGTTGCTCGTACAGAGCCCTTAGTGACAGGCTTAATAGAAACGAATAGTGATAAAGTTCTTGAGCAGTTAGAGCAAAAAGGAAAGGCGTCTATTTACGGTATTTTATTTGATTATGATAAAGCCACTATTAAAGCTGAATCTAAAGAGGCGTTAGATGTTATTGCTCAAGTAATGGAAAAAAATAAAAAGTTGAGTTTATATGTTGTTGGACATACTGATGATAAAGGCTCGCCTGATTATAATTTAAACCTTTCAAAGCGCCGTGCTGATGCGGTTGTTAACGCATTAATTGCTGATTATGGGGTAGCTAAAGCAAGGTTATTAGCTCAAGGCGCAGGTCCTTACTCACCCGTTGCAACTAATAAAAATGATTTAGGTCGTGAACTAAATCGCCGTGTTGAATTAGTTGAAAGGTTGTCTAGTTCGAAATAATTTATGTTTTTAATTTATATGCACATTAGACCTATTGTTTTAATGTGCATACCTCATTTAAATTTTATTACGAATTAAGTCTCGCACTATAAACCGAGCAGGGTGAATAGCTTGGCTCACACGTTCGCTTAATGGGCGAGGCTCGTTATTTAAACAACTTACGAGATGTTCTGCACTTAGCGGTGCGCTACATAAAGCGCGGGCGCCAAAGCCGGTAAATATATGTAGGCCTTGTTGTGGCTTATTAAGTTTCTCATATTGATAGCGTTTACCTAAACGTAGGTTAGCAAAAGCCATAGTGTAATCACTTTGTTCACACCATTGCCCAGCCATTGGTAGGTGATCTATAAATGTGCAGCGAACAGCTGCTTTTGCCGAGGTTATATTGCCAAGGGTAGAGGCAAATTCACTTTGCTGATAAAAGCTAAGTAGTTGCTCTTGGTTTAATTGGTTGTCGAGCGCTGTAACTTGACGGCTTTTAGTGTTTTTTTCAAATGTGGCACCCATGCAGTGATGATCTAAATAAGCCGGGGTAAAATACCCTTTATGGCATAGCACTGTTTTAAGTTTGCGTGATTGCTCACTTGCCTCAATATGTGAAACCTGACCGCGCACGCCTACTATAGGTAGCGCTTTTGTTTGCTCAAATGCATCACTGTGCTCGCCTGCACAAATAATTACATCGCTAAAAGGGCCTAGCTGCTCATCATTCGTTAATAAAAACCAACCGCTATCAGTTTTTTTAAGCTGCTTTATATTGCAGTTAAATACGCTTTTAAATGGGCTTATGCTATTTGCAGCGCTTAACATGGCGTTTACTAATTGTGGCGGGTTAACCCAGCCGCCTTGTTCAAAAAACATGCCCGAATAACCTGTTTTTACGCCTGCTATTTCGTCGCCTTGCTCTGCGGTTACGTTACGCATTAGCTGGGTTGGCCACAGTTGTTTTTGTGCTAGGTTTTCGTGCTTATCAGCTAGAGGCTTTTTTACTGCGTGTTGTAATACGCCGCACCAATCGTAATCAAAATTAAAACCACTGCTAAGTAAGTTGTTATACAGGCGTTTGGCGTATAAAAAGCTATGTGCAAACAATTCGCTGTGCGGCGAGTTTTTTGCTTGTAGGTGAGGGTAAATAGCACCTTGTACATTGTGCGATGCCCCCATAGCTGGTTTTTCATCTTGGCAGAGTAATTGGCTTGCTATACCTCGTTTAGCCAAACTATATAAAATGCAGCTACTGGCTATACCGCCGCCAATGACCGCTACATTTTTTAAAGCGCTGCTATCTTGATGAAAATATGCAGGAGCTGATTGAGCATCATCTACGCACTCTAGTTGGCCAACAAGCATATCTCTTTTTTGGCCAAAGCCTTTGGCTTTTTTAGTATTAAAGCCTGCATCAATTAATCCACGGCGAACAAAACCTGCTGAAGTAAATGTTGATAAGGTGGCGCCTGTCCTTGATATATTGACCATAGAATTAAATAAACTTTGCTGCCACATTTCGGGGTTTTTACTTGGTGCAAAACCATCTAAATACCAAGCATCAACAATTCCTGATTGCGGATAGCTCATTGCTTGTATTGATTCAAGTGCATCACCAAAGTATAAATCGAGAACAACAAGTCCATTGTCAAACTCGAGTCTGTGGCATCCTTCTAAATTAATCGGGTATTGTTTAGATAATTTGTTACTAAAGTCGCTTAATGAAGGCCATGCCAGTAGCGCTTTGTTTAAATCATCTATGTGCAGTGGATATTTTTCAAATGAAATAAAGTGTAAGCGTTTAACACCATTATCTAATTGATTTTGAACTTGTTGACGTGCAACGTGGTCAGTAAAGCGTTGCCATGTATTTAAAAAGTTTAAACCTGTACCAAAGCCGGTTTCGGCAATAACAAAATGTGGCTGGTCATGATTTTGTAATCGTGCATCTATATTATTTTGCTCATAATACACATAATGCGATTCAGCTAAGCCATCGTCATTAGAAAAATAAATATCACCGAAGTCATTAGCGAAAGGTGTACCTAAGTTATTAAAGTGTATATGTGCATTTTTGATCATAATTTTTTAATTTTATAGATATATTTTTTAATTATTTTACGGGTTTTCTTTGAAATAGTCTGGCGTTATTTATAAGCTAGCAGTTCAGAGTACAAGTGTACGCTAGAAAGCTGACCACTTAGGTGATTAAATTCGCGTAAAATAGAATGCAATTAAGTATTAAGCTAAGGGAATTACCCATGAGAAGAGCTGTAATTACAGGTATCGGTGTTGTATCAAGTATAGGTAACAACAAAGAAGAAGTATTAGAATCGTTAAAAACGGGTAAAAGCGGCATCGCTTTTAATCAAGAATTTGCCGATTATAAGTTACGTAGTAACGTATCGGGTAAAATTGATATTGACGTTAAAGCACACGTTGACCGTAAAGCAATGCGCTTTATGGGAGATGCTGCTGCTTACTCTTATATTTCAATGCAGCAAGCAATTGAAGATGCAGGCTTATCTGACGATCAAGTGTCTAACGAACGTACTGGTTTATTAGTTGGCTCAGGTGGTGGTTCGTCTAAATGGCAAGTAGAAGCTGCTGACATTTTACGTGAAAAAGGCGTAAAACGCGTAGGGCCTTATATGGTGCCACGTACTATGGCAAGCACTACATCAGCATGTTTAGCAACACCATTTAAAATTAAAGGTGTTAACTATTCAATTAGCTCTGCTTGTGCAACATCTGCGCACTGTATTGGCCACGCTGTAGAGCAAATCCAACTTGGTAAGCAAGATGTAATTTTTGCTGGTGGCGGTGAAGAGCTACACTGGACATTAGCAATGGAATTTGACGCTATGGGCGCACTTTCTACTAAATACAATGAAACACCTGAAAAAGCATCTCGTACATACGATGCTAATCGCGATGGTTTTGTTATTTCTGGTGGTGGCGGTATTGTTGTCGTTGAAGAACTTGAACATGCACTTGCACGTGGCGCGCACATTTACGCTGAAATTGTTGGCTACGGTGCAACATCAGATGGCTACGACATGGTTGCTCCATCGGGCGAAGGTGCAGCACGTTGTATGCGCCAAGCTATGCAAGATGTAGATAGTATTGATTACCTAAATACGCACGGCACATCAACGCCTGTAGGCGATGTTAAAGAGTTAGGTGCGATACAAGAAGTGTTTGGTGGTAAATCACCAATGATCAGTGCAACTAAAGCAATGACAGGTCATGCATTAGGTGCTGCAGGTGTTCACGAAGCTATTTTCTCATTATTAATGCTAGAGCACAGCTTTGTAGCACCTTCAATTAATATTGATGAGTTAGATGAGCAAGCAGCAGGTTTAGATATTATTACTGAGCGTCGTGACGTTGAGTTAAATACTGTAATGTCTAATAGCTTTGGCTTTGGTGGCACAAACGCGACTTTAGTTATGAGTAAGTACAAAGGTTAATTTGAGCTTATAAGTCCTATATGCAAACGCATATCTGGATTAAATAGCCCAAAACAAAAAAGGAAAGCCTAGGCTTTCCTTTTTTATTATCGAAAGTTTAATTAACCTTCGTTATGTTCTTGACGCGCTTGCTCAATTTCGTCAGCAATTTCTTGCGCTTTTTGCTTAGTTTTTTCAGTTAACTCGCCAGCAGCTTCTTTGCTTTTAATCCATGCGTCAACCGCAATCTCTTTGCCGTCGTCGTACATGTCTAAGCCCATTGCTTTACTTTGCTCTAATAGCTCGTTTAAAGACTCGTCATTTTTAAGATCGTTAGTTGTCTCTTTAACGTCGTTCCATGCATCACCAAGCTTTTCTTGCATTTGTGCGCTTTTATCTTTTGCATCTTCTTTTACTTCGTTGGCATCTTCACAACCAGTTAATGTAATTAAAGTGCCTAATAAAGCTAAACCTGCTAATTTATTCATGTGCTATCTCCTTTAGAGACTGATAATTAATTCGAGGCAGACTATACAACAATGAAAATGAACGCCCCCGTAACAAAACGATTAAATTTTAAATTAATGAATGAGCATGATTGGCCTCAACTATTTGAACTCGATCAAGACCCAGCTGTAATGCAGTATTTAACACGAGGTGAACCTACCTCTTTAGAGCAAATCAAAAATGAGGGAGTGCCTCGTATGCTCGCATATCGAAATGAGCTTAAAGGCTGGGGGCTGTGGAGTATCACTATAAAGCAAACCAATACATTTATAGGTTGGATATTAATAAGGCCTATGTGCTTTTTTACTGATGCACCAAACTACAGTGATATTGAAATAGGCTGGCGCTTTAAGCAAGCAAGTTGGGGGCATGGTTATGCAACCGAGGCGGCTTTAGCATTATGTGATGAACTTATAAAGCAAGATGACATTAAGGCGATAAGTGCAACGGCACTAAAAGATAATACGGCCTCTATAAATATAATGAAAAAGCTAGGTCTGCAATTTATGAAAAATTATACACATACAGACGAGCAAGGCGACTTACCTGCGGTGCTTTATTCAAAAAATGTTTAAAGATGATTAAATATCAACAGTATAAAGATTGACCTGTCCTTAAGTGACGTGCATTAATAAGAATGCGTAACTAAAAAATAATAAATTAAGGATGTTGTATGGGATTGTTTTTTGCACCAAGTAAATTAATTGTCAAAAGTGTGCTGGTTTTACAGTTCGCTGCTTTTAGTGTTTTAGCGCAGCCTTTATCGCAAAGCGCGGTAGCAATGCCTGACTCGTTCAGTGCCGATGCTGCTAAAAGTATATTAGAGCAAGGCGGTAATGCTGTTGATGCGGCTATTACGGCACAATTTGTACTTGCAGTAACGCTTCCTGAAGCCGGCAATATTGGCGGCGGGGGATTTATGCTTATTCAAAAAGATGGCAAGGGCGATTTTATAGATTATCGCGAAACAGCGCCAACAGCGGCTCATCGTGATATGTATTTAGATGAGCAAGGTAATGTTATTGCAAACAAATCAATATATGGTATTCACGCAAGCGGTGTACCTGGCAGCGTAGCGGGCATGTGGCTTGCCCATCAAAAACATGGCACTTTAAAGTGGGAAGAATTAGTACAACCAGCGGTAACGTTGGCTGAGCAAGGGTTTGTAGTTCCGCCTAAGTTAGCAAAAGGTGTGAGCAATTATATAGCCCACCTAAAAGAGCAAAAAATAAATGTAAACTTCGAAAAATACTTTGCTGATGTAAAAGCTAATAAAGTATTTAAGCAACCCGAGTTAGCGGCAACGCTAAAGCGTATCCGTGATAACGGCCAAGATGGGTTTTATAAAGGCGAAACTGCAAATATTATTGCTAAATTTATGCACCAACATGGCGGTATAATTAATCAAGATGATTTAAAAGGTTACACCGCTAAATCACGTACACCTATTAAAGCGAGTTGGAATGGTTATGAAGTACTTACTTCTCCACCGCCGAGCTCAGGTGGTATTGCTATTTTACAGTGGCTTAAAATGTATGAGCTACAAAAACCAGATGCGGGCTTAGCGCATAACTCTACTCAGTATGTACACTTACTTTCTGAAATAGGTAAACGTGTATTTGCAGATAGGGCGGAGTATTTAGGCGATCCTGATTTTTTTGATGTACCAGTCAACGCATTAACTAATATTAACTACCTCAAAGAGCGCAGTAATGGCATTTCGTTAACCGCTATCTCGACTACCGAAAATATTAAACCGGGCCTTAAAGAAAGTGAGCAAACTACACACTTTTCAATCGTTGATAAAATGGGTAACGCTGTCGCAAATACCACCACAATAAACTTAGGGTTTGGTAGCGGTGTAGTTGTTGAAGGTGCAGGGTTTATTTTAAATGATGAAATGGACGATTTTAGTGCCAAACCAGGCGTTATGAATGTGTTTGGTGCAATAGGCGGCAAAGCTAACGAAATACAGCCGCACAAGCGTATGCTTAGCTCTATGACGCCTACAATACTCCTTAAAGACAACACCGTTAAAATGGTGACAGGCTCGCCAGGTGGCACAACAATTATTAGCTCTGTGTACGAATCTATTTTAAATGCGGTAGAGTTTGATATGACTGCAGAGCAGGTTGTAAATAGCCCTCGTTTTCATCATCAACTGTGGCCTAAAAATATAATTAGAACACACATAGGTTTAACCGATAGCGTAAAAGCAGAGCTTACAAAAATGGGTTACACCATAGATGAGAACCACTTTGGTGACTTACACGTTATTATTAATAAAGAGGGCCAATTAGATGCCGCTTCTGAAGCATCAGGACGTGGTAAATCAATTGTTTTTTAAATAAAAAACACCGCGTTAAGAGCGCGGTGTTTTAAACAATATAAAATTATTGAGTATCAATTAAATCTTCAACACCCACTATTAGCCATGGAGCGTCGTCTGAAATTAGACGCTCTAAGTGCCAAATTTCTAAAATAGGCTCTTCTTTTTTATCGCCTAAATCACGGTACTTACCTTTAAAGCGAACACTAACTTGCCACGATTGCGTGTTTGTATCTGCGCGCACAAGTTCGGCATCAATAAACATCACTTCTGTTTCTACGCTTTGTATAGCTTCACGTTCAGCTTTAAACTCGGCAACAAGTGCAGGGCTTAAGTATTCAGCCATTGTGGAGTAATCGGCATTGTTCCATGCAGTTTGTAGCGTATGGTAATGACTACGGGCACCTTGCAAAAAGCCATTAACGTCAAAGTTAGGTGGTAAATTAAAAGGCACACTTTCACCTTGTGGGGCGCTGCTTGCAAAGCCTGTACTTGTTGGTTGCTCGATAGGTGCTTGTTTAAAAGCATTTTGCTGAGCACTTGTACTTGCACTGGCAAGTTGTGGGGCACGATTAGCACGTAAAAAGCCCGTTACTAGCTTAAATAAAATAAAGAGTCCGCCAGCTAATAAAATAATTTCTAATAGCTGAAAACCTTCAAAATCGTCGCCTAACATTGCTGCAATTAAGCCACCCGCTAAAAGCCCTCCAAAAACGCTTGCCATAATGCCTTTTTTATTTGATGTGGCTTTAGGTGTTGTTGTATCTGTTTGCTGTTTTTGCGCTGTTTGTTGTGTTGCAGGTGTCTGTCCGCGTTTACTACTGCCAAACTTTTTACGTGCGTGTGCATCAAAACTGGCAGTACATAATAATGCCAATAATGAAAAAATAACGATGATGTTCTTCATGAAATACCCTAATTAAAATCGAGCCGCGATTATAATTTACTTTCTTTAGAAATTTAATTAATTACTTTAAAAATCAGAGGTTTTGGGTATAAAGGGAGGGTTTATTAGAGGGTATTTAATAAAAAAACCGCTCAGTAGAAACTAAGCGGTAAATTTGTCTATTTTAAAGCCAACGAATAGCGCCAGTAACGCGTTCGTTATAAGTATCTAGAGGTGCTCCAAGACTTGCTACTAAAATAGTATCAGCTTGTGAGCCACGATTAATGTGACCTTCAAAGCGCTCATCGCGGAAGCTGTCATCTCCAAAACCAAATGATTTATTTTCAGAAGGCACTATAAATACCGTCATTGGACCAAAATCAGACTCAAATATTAAATGCAGTCCTTTTTCGCCTTTAAAATCACAAAACATGGCATAAGTTACAGCGCCAGGAAGCTCATCAAGGTGACCACCTAATACTGCAAGCTTGTCGTTAACGCTTTGTAGGCTAATGGGCTCTTTTTTATCAAGCGCATTAATTTCGTAGTACACATGGGCAAGCGCATGCTCACCTGCTTCGTGTGCAATATTTTGCTCTGTACTAAAAAAGAAGGCACTAATCGCCACTACAAAAGACGCTGCTAACGCAAGATGTACACGATCAAACTTAAAACGCGATCGAGCATCAACCACGTTTTTACCAGTTGCTTGTTCTTCTTGGAGTGCTTTTTCTTTTAACGATGTGTTTAAAAGAATGCGGTCTGCAAGATTTTCAGGCACAGGTATATCTAAAGAATCTCGAATGAATTTATCAAAACCTTTCATATCGTTAATAAAACTTTGTCGCTCTGGGTTATTGTCAGCAAACTCCATAAGCTCCTTGTCAATGTCGTTTGGCTGCGCAATAGTGCGGCGACGAAACTCAAGTTCATCCATTATTTTGATGCCCCTTTAAGTTGTTCATCATCACGGCTTAAAGCCTCTTTAAGTTGATTTCTGGCACGGTATAAACGAGTCATTACCGTGTTTTTATTTAAATTAAGTATGCCTGCAATTTCTTCACCAGAGCAGCCCATTACAACTTGCAGTAATAATGGCTCTCGGTATTCATCAGATAGCAGTGCAATCTGGCGTTGAATTACCGTTTGTTCCATTTCATCGTCTAATGAATGGCTGGTTTCATCAACAAGCGTATCGTTTTCTACGTCGCTGCAATCAAACTGTTTACGTTCAAATCGGCGTGCGTTTTCTCTTCGTAATATAGTAAGCAGCCAAGGTTTAGCTGCCTTTTGATCAAGTAAAGAGTCGAGTGAACGCCATGCGCGTAAAAACGTTTCCTGTACTAAATCATCTGCTATGTGCGGATCACGGCATAACCAATAAGCAAAGCGATAAAGCTCTTTATTGTAAACGTGGACCAAGGCTTCATAACGCTTTTGTTTCTCTGCCATATCGATTAAGACCTGATTGTTTGATTTTTTCTTTCCAAGCATAAGCACTTTTTTAATTAAAAATTATTAGTTATTGCAAAAAAAGACCTAAGGTTCGTAGTTATTAATCATAAAGGTCTTTTAATACAGCTTGTTGCGACTTTGATGCCTGAGTTTGATAGATCTCAAGGATTTTAATAATAGCATTAAGATCCGTGTTTGCGCCTTTATTACTATAAAGTTGTGCCTGCAATTGGCTAATGAGACCATTAAGCTCGCTGCTGTTTACGCGGATGCAGAGCTCATCAATCGCGCCAACATTTTTATGGGTCACCTTTACAGAAAAGTTATTTAATGCGGTGTAAAAGGCTTTCACATCGTGTGTTTTGGCTAATGCTTTAAGCTCATTTAAGCTTGGCTGAGAAGTACCACGGGTGTTTAGCTGTAATTTTTCAGTCGTATTTTTAGTAGAACGGCTTATTAAGTAAAAAATTACAGTACCAATCCATAAAATATACCCTAAAGCGGCAACAACTATTAACCAAAGAGGAGTATCACTTTTAGTTTCAATAGGTTGTGTGCCAGTTGCTTGATTCGAAATATTTTCAAGAGTAGGTGAATTATTTGTGCTGGGTTGTGGGTTTGCTATGGCTGTATTAGGCGCGGTAGTACTTGGCGTTACTGTAATAGTACGCTTTGGTAATGTGGCTAAGCTAATACGGTTCATTTTGGTATTAAACCAAGGCAGCTTTATTTCAGGCAAAGTATAAGTACCTGGTTTTTGCGGCAGTAAGGCATATGATGCCGTTTGCTGCGACACAACGCGTCCGTCTCGCACTGCATTGTTATTTTCTTTTTTATCAGGGTAGCTGCGTATGCCATCAATAGTAGGCATAGAGATTTCAGGTAATTGCTCTTTTGTAACTCCAAGCGCGGTAAGTGTAATAGTACGAGTTATAGGCGTACCTACTTCTACTGTGTTGTCGTTAGGTTGCCATTCTTCATCAAGGTTAACCAATTCGCTTGGTAACCATGCACCTTTATAGTCACTCGGGATTGGTTTTATTTCTACTTGCTGATCATCGCCAAGAGCAGATACCTCCAGTTGGCGGTAATTTTGCTGTACTCGCCCTTGAAACGCAGGGCCTGCAATCGTGTAGGCACCACTTTTTTGTGGCTGAATCAAATACTCACGAGTAATAACAAGGTAGCGTTTGCCATCAACTAGCTCATAACTTTCAGTTTGTTTACCTAATTGGGTTAGCTGAGCATCTTCCATACTTGGTGTGCTTAAGCTGCCATCAAGCAGTTCTTTAGCAAGGTAGAGCTTAACAGTGTAAACACCGGCTTCTTGGACAAATAATGAATTACTTGAGAGCGACGTTTTTAAAAATATTTCGTTATTTTTATCTGCATCAACTGAGCGTTTTGCCACTTTTAATTTAATAGGTTGTGAGGTTAACCCTGCAACGCTAAATGCCGGTATCGTGTAATCACCCTCTGTGCGGGTCATTAGTTTAACTGACCACGTAGTTTGTTTATTAATGCTGCCATTAATAATGTTGGTACGAGAGCTTAAGCTTGTTGGGCCTACAACAAAGTCTTTTAACAGCGATGAGGTGTCTGGTTGCTCGCCTTTAACTGTATCGTCTACCGATATATTAAGCATAAAAAATTCACCCGCTAATACAGGATTTTTATCTACGCTGGCTTCTAATTTGGTGGCAGCCCACGAAGGCATCGCACTTAATAGCAATAAACAGCAAAATAATCGCATTACCATGATTTTTCGACTCCTGTAGGGCGACGTTTGTATTGTCTTTTTTGGGCTTCTAATTGCATTTTATTCCGTAATAAAATAGCCGGATCGTCCGGGACTTTTCTAAGTAGTTGATTAAGCTGTTGTGCTTTTTCTTTTTCTTCATTAGTGAGCTCACTTGCTTGGGCTTGCATCGCTTGTTGCTGAGCATTTTGTTTTTGCTCATCAGTGGCAGGTTGCTCACTTATTGCTTGTGGCTTACTTTGTTGCTGCTCATCCTCTTTAGGCTGATCAGCGTCTTTATTTTGCCTTTGTTCGCTTTGTGGCTGGGCTTGCATATCAGGTTCATTTTGCTTATCTGATTGCTCGCCAGACTCACCTTGTTGATCTTTTGATTGTTCAGACTCTTTATCTGATTCTTTATCAGATTTTTCATCGCTTGAACTTTGACTTTCGTTTTCGCCTTTTTCAGAATCGCTTTTATCACCATTTTGTTGCTGATCCTGTTTTGACTCATCAGAATTTTGCCCTTGGTTTTGCTCATCTTTTTTCTGACTCTCATCTTGGTCTTGAGAGTCGTCGCCGTCGCTTTGCTGATCTTGTTGGTTTTGTTGCTCTTGTTGATTTAGTAATTGCTCAACTAAGGCTTGGTTATCGGCTGCTTGCGTAAAGTCATCTTGTAAGCTTTGGGCTTGTTTGTACGCTTCAATTGCGTCCTCAAGTTTACCAGCTTTGGCAAGGGCATTACCGTAGTTGTATAAACCGGTAGCCGACTTATCATTACTAAACTCATTAAGTGCAGCATCAAAATTACCTTGCTGGTAAAGCGCAGCGCCTTTTAACTCACTCGATTGCGCCTGTGTTGCTGCATCGTATTCTTTATTATTGTAAGCCTCTAATGCACGTTGATCTGCATTTTTCAAAAGAGTAGGGAGCTCTACGGCATACGCATTTTGCTGCGGTAAAAAACCAAAAGCTAAAAATGCGCCTAGCAAGGCAGCGCGTCTGAATAAATACAAACCAAATGGCAGTAATAACAAGAGTCCGTAAATACCTGCATCTATTCGCCAAAGCGCGTGGCTTTGTTTTTCGTCTTTCAATAATTCACTCTGCGCATTTGGAGCAAACGTATTTATGTCGCTATTGCTAGGTTGGTAACTAGCAAATTTACCACCACTGCTCGATGCTAAATTTTTAAGCTGAGAGGCATTAATTGTAGGTACTACAATTTGGCCGTATCTGTCTTTCAAAAAGCCGCCTTCAGGTAACTTAATTGGTGCGCCTTGGGCGGTACCTACACCATATATATTTAATCTATATTGGGTATTACTGGTAAAGCTACTCACGTCGCTTTGTTCTTGTTGGTCAATACCGTCGGTCACTAAAATAATGTCGCCATCAATATAACCCGCTTGCGTTAATAGCTCTTTGGCCATATCAAGACCCGCTAAAACGTTTGAGCCTTTGTCTGGCATTATTTCAGGGCTTAAGCTTGGAATTAAATTACTGAGTGTTGTGGCATCGTTTGTTAGTGGTGAAATTACATAGGCCGTGCCTGCGTAAGCTACAAGCGCGGTATCACCTTCTTTAAATAGCTCAATCATATCAAGCGCTTTAAAGCGTGATTGCATTAAACGATTTGGCAAAATGTCGGTGCTGTACATTGAGTACGACATATCCATAACAATTACACGGGCACTTTTACTTTGAAATACAGGAACTTGTTTTTTCTCAAAACTAGGCCCAGCACTAAATAAAATGCCAAGGCTGCAAAACATAGCAACTAACCAAAGTGGCTGGCTGGCTTTAGTATTTGCTTCGCTCATTATAAATTGTGCTAAATGAGGTGCAATTAGCTGCTCACTGGTCGTTATTTTATGCTTAATTAAGGCAACAAAAAATAATGCCACAGCAGGTATGAGTAACCATAAAAGAGCGGGGCGAATAAATTCAAAATCCATTAGTTTGGCTCCTTTAATGCACGCAGTGTACTAAGCATTACTTTTAAGCTAATAAGTAAAATAGCGATAAGTAACGGGTAGTAAAATAATGAGCTTTGTGGGCGAAATGTTTGTTCATCAGCGCTAATAGGCTCAAGCTTATCAAGCTCTGCGTAAATTTGTTGAAGGCCAGCTACATCTTTGGCTCTAAAGTATAATCCGCCAGTTTGCTCGGCAATCTTTTTAAGTAGGCTTTCATCTAAATTACTGCCACTTGAGCCACCCATATTAAAGAGACTAAAGCCGCGCGGATTATCTGAGCCAACACCAATGGTGTACACTTTAATACCTTCTTCGCGGGCTAGCAGTAGGGCATCTTCTGGGTTTAGGTTACCAGCGGTATTTTGTCCGTCGGTTAATAGCACCACAATACGGTTACTTTCATCTTTATTGGCAAAGCGTTTTACCGAAAGACCCAATGCATCACCAATGGCTGTTGCGCGTCCTACTAAACCAATTTGGGCTTCGCTGAGCATTTTACTTACAGTTTTAACGTCGCGCGTGAGGGGGGTTTGTAAAAACGCGGTGTCGCCAAATAATATCAGCCCAAGCCTGTCGCCTTGACGCTGTTCTATAAAATCACTGAGTACGGCTTTTACCATGGTAAGGCGGTCAACATATTGGCCATTGTAAGCCATGTCTTGTTTGGTCATCGAGCCCGATAAATCGACCGCTAACATTATATCGCGCCCTTCATTTGGTAATGAGATTGGCTCATCTAACCATATTGGATTGGCAGCAGCAGTAACAAGTAATAACCAAATTACCCACTCGAGGGGATTTAAACGTCGTGCGTGTGGCTCGATGCATTGGCTGGTTAAATTGTGCTTTGCAAAACTGGGTATACGTAAACGCGTACTGGCATTACTTGCTGCGGGTTTTAATAGTAAAAGTAATAAAGGCAAGGGTAGTAATAAAAATAACCATGGCCAGCTAAATTCAAACATTTACTGACTCCTTTATTTTAAATTGCTTAATACCTTGGCGAAATTTTTCGCACAGTGTTGTATCTTTTTGGCTGGGGTTATACAAGCTTAGTATTTCTTGTTCTGTAAAGCTTAAACCGGTGAGTGTATTAAGTGTTGTGCACCATTTAGAGGTAGATTGCGCAGCAAGTCGCTTGTCGTAATATTCAATCACTAAACGTTTTAAAATAATATGCAGTTGCTGAGGGTTTTGCTCACTTTGACTCAATTGTATTGCGTAGCGTTTAGGCTTTTTAAATTTATGTTTTTTATAAAATATATAAATAGCTGCGCACAGTGCTAAAAACAGCAGTGCAATAATAACCCACCAAGCAGGGGCGAGTGGCCACCAATTAACTTGGCTTGGCGCTATTATATCGTGCAGGCCATCGAGTGGATTGGTTTGCATGGTTATTTTCTCACTAATTGCAGCTCAAGCAGTGTTGCTGCATTGAATGATATTAAATTAAGACCCGATTTAGTTAGGCGATTAAAGCGTGCGCTAAATGCTTGCTCAGCATTTTTAGCAAAACGTTCTCTAAAGCTGTTATCCATTAATGGTAGGGCAAAGTCTTGACCATTTGCATTAACAGTAACGGCTTGCTTAAACGCAGGTAACTGATGCTCAAACGGATCGCTTATGTGGCAACCAATGAGCTCGCAGTGGCGGCTTAATATTTCAAGTTGCTTAAAGCTGGCATCATCCAGAGCATTAAAATCAGACACTAAATACACTAAGCTACCTGGTTTTGCTAAATGATTAAGGCGCTTTAGGTTATCGCTAAAGTTGTTAGGGGCTGTTTTATCAATATTGTTGAGCGCTTGCTGGTGGTTGTCGCATAAATTATGACAAAGCTTAAGCACGGCTTTTTCACGGGCGCTGGGTTTTAGCTCTAAATGCGAGTGCTGATTAAACACAATACCGCCAATTCTATCGCCGCGCTGACACGCCGACCATGCAACAAGGGCGCTTATATGCGCAGCTTGCACCGACTTTAACAGTAACTTTGAGCCAAACAGCATTGAGTTTGAAAAATCAGTGAACACAAACACAGGGCGCTCTTTTTCTTCTTGAAAGAGCTTTGTGTGAGTCTCGCCGGTACGCGCAGTAACTCGCCAATCAATAGAGCGAATATCGTCACCTTGCTGATAATGTCGCACTTCGGCAAATTCCATTCCTCGGCCTTTGTGCGGTGCAAGGTATTGTCCTGTTAAGGTATTTTTTATTTTTACCTTAGGGGCAAGTTCAAGCAATTGCGCTTTGGCTTTGTAATACATCAGCTCTTTGAGTGCTAAATTAACACCGTGGCTATGGCTCTGTTTGAGCCATGCTTGGGTTTCTAATTGTTTTTGCATAACTTATGGTACGGCTACAAGTTCAACTATACGGCTTATTACTTGATCTTTAGTAATGCCATCGGCTTGGGCTTCGTAACTTAAAATAATGCGATGACGCAGTACGTTATGCACAACAGCTTGAATATCATCAGGTGCTACAAAGTCACGGCCTTGAAGCCATGCATGAGCACGAGCACATTTATCAAGTGCTATTGTTGCACGCGGACTTGCACCAAACTCAATCCAGCTACCTAGTTGCGCATCTAATTTAGCGCCTTCACGGGTGGCAATAATAAGTTGTACTAAATATTGCTCAAGCGGCTCTGCTAAATAAAGGCCTAATATTTCTTTACGAGCTGCAAATAAATCGCTTTGACTAATTTTTTGCATTACTGGTTGTTGCTCGTTAAGCGCTTCGCCACGTGTTAAACGTAGTATATCAAGCTCATGCTCTGCGCCAGGGTAGCCAATACTTAGGTGCAGTAAAAAGCGATCCAGCTGGGCTTCTGGTAACGGGTAAGTCCCTTCTTGCTCTAGCGGGTTTTGCGTTGCCATAACTAAAAACAGTTCGCTAAGCGGATAAGTATTTTTACCCACGGTAACTTGGCGCTCTGCCATGGCTTCTAATAGTGCTGATTGTACTTTGGCTGGTGCACGGTTAATTTCGTCAGCTAAAATTAGGTTGTGAAAAAGAGGACCTTTTTCAAATACAAACTCGCTAGTTTGTTGGCGGTAAATATCGGTGCCTGTTACATCAGCCGGTAATAAGTCTGGCGTAAACTGTACGCGCTGAAATGAGCCTTCAATACCTTTAGCAAGTGCATTAACTGCACGTGTTTTTGCAAGCCCAGGAGGGCCTTCTACTAATAAGTGACCATCAGCTAAAATAGCAATAAGTAGCGCTTGTGTAAGCTCTGGCTGGCCAATGATTTGTGTATCTAAGTACGTTTTTAATTGTGAAAATGCGTTAGCTGCCATAATAAGTGGACTGTCCTCGTCAGCTGGGTTTGTACCTAATAGTGTTAGGTGATAAATACTGACCTATTTATAAGGTTTATAATTGGGTAACTCAAGAGTTAGACTGTATTTTTTAAAATAGTTCGTTATTTTTTAACGATTTTTAGCGTACCACAAAACTTTGTAAATGCGTCTAAAAAAGCCTATTGTGATAGTCGTAATTAAACACTGTTTATATAAATTTGTGTTTATCTATTGGCTTTAGGGCACGGGTTGTTTAGAATCGAGGAAAACAAACAGGTCAGACCTGTCAGCGGGAGAGCATAAATGTCTGAGCAAAACATACTAAAAACACCAAAGGGCGACCGTATTGCCATCGTTAGCGGCTTACGTACACCTTTTGCAAAACAAGCAACAGCGTTTCACCATGTACCAGCACTTGATATGGGTAAATTGGTGGTTAACGAAATGCTTGAACGATTAAATTTCAATAAGTCAGAAATTGATCAACTTGTATTTGGTCAAGTAGTACAAATGCCAGAAGCGCCAAATATTGCACGTGAAATTGTATTGGGCACAGGTATGCCGGTATCGGTTGATGCATATTCTGTATCGCGCGCATGTGCTACCAGCTTTCAGGCTATCGCTAATGTAGCTGAGTCTATTATGGCGGGATCTGTAAGCGTAGGTATTGCAGGCGGCGCAGATTCGTCATCAGTACTGCCAATTGGTGTTAGTAAAAAGCTAGCAGGCAGCTTAGTTGATTTAAATAAAGCGCGTTCGCTTGGTCAACGTTTAAAAATATTTTCAAAACTGCGCTTAAAAGATTTATTACCAGTGCCTCCTGCAGTTGCAGAGTACTCAACAGGCCTTTCAATGGGGCAAACTGCTGAGCAAATGGCTAAAACACATAATATTAGCCGTGAAGATCAAGATGCGTTAGCGCATCGTTCTCACTCACTTGCAACGCAAGCATGGGCTGATGGAAAGTTAAAAGATGAAGTAATGACGGCGCATTTACCGCCATATAAAAGCTTTATTTCAGAAGATAACAACATTCGTAAAAACTCAACGGTTGAAGGCTACGCCAAGCTTAAACCTGTTTTTGACCGTCAGCACGGTACTGTTACCGCGGCAAATGCAACACCATTAACTGATGGTGCGGCGGCCGTACTTATGATGAGCGAAAGCAAAGCAAAAGCACTGGGCTACGAAATACTAGGTTACGTACGTAGCTTTGCATTTTCGGCAATTGGCGTAGAAAAAGACATGTTAATGGGCCCAGCTCATTCAACGCCTATTGCACTAGATAGAGCGGGTATTACGCTTGCTGATTTAGATTTAATTGAAATGCACGAAGCGTTTGCATCGCAAACACTTGCCAATATGAAAATGTTTGCTTCAGACAAATTTGCACAAGAGCATTTAGGTCGCAGCAAAGCAATTGGCGAAATTAACATGGATAAGTTTAACGTTAACGGCGGCTCTTTAGCATATGGTCACCCATTTGCAGCAACAGGTGCACGCTTAATTACGCAAAGCTTACACGAGCTTAAACGTCGTGGTGGCGGTTTAGCATTAACAACAGCGTGTGCTGCTGGTGGTTTAGGTGCAGCCTTTGTATTGGAGAGCGCGTAATGACAGATTCAGTATTTAATTTAGCGGTAGATGAAAATAAAATCGCCGTGGTAACGATTGATGTGCCGGGTGAGAAAATGAATACCCTGCGCAGCAGTTTTGCCGATGATTTAAAAGCGTTACTAGAAGACGCTAAGTCGCAAAATGTAAAAGGCATGGTATTTATAAGCGGAAAAAGCGATAACTTTATCGCGGGCGCCGATGTAAAAATGCTCGATAGCGTTCAAAAGCGTGAAGATGCTTTAGCTATTAGCGAGCTATGTCATCAAGCGTTTTTTGATATGACAAAATTGCCATACACAACAGTAAGTGCGATTCATGGCGCTGCATTAGGTGGTGGTTTAGAGTTTGCTTTAGCATGTGATTACCGTGTTGGTACCGACAGTGATTTAACAAAAATTGGCTTACCAGAAGTACAACTTGGTTTACTTCCTGGTGGCGGCGGCACCCAACGCTTAACTAAAATTGTTGGTATTCAAAAAGCACTAGAGTGGATGCTAACAGGTAAACAGATTCGCCCTAAGCAAGCTAAAAAAGCAGGTGTGCTTGATGACTGTGTACCGCACAGTGTGCTGCTAAAAGTTGCAAAAGAATTTGCGACTAAGAAAAAGCCACAAGCAAAAGAGCCAAAGCTCGACAATATTAGTAAATTACTAGAGTCAAACCCGTTTGGTCGTAACTTTATCTTTAAAAAAGCAAAAGAAAACGTACTTAAAAAAACGGGCGGGCACTACCCAGCACCACTAGCTATTATTAAAGCAGTGCGAGCTAGTGTAGAGCTTGATGAGCTAAAAGCGTATAAAACAGAAGCTGAAAGCTTTGCAACACTTGTAATGAGTGACGAATCGAAAGCGCTTCGCGGTATTTTCTTTGCAACCACTGAAATGAAAAAAGAGTGGCGCAATGATGACGCACCCGCAATAAGCAAAACTGCTGTTTTAGGTGGTGGACTAATGGGCGCAGGCATTGCGCACGTAAGTGCTGTTAAAGCTAAAGTACCGGTACGTATTAAAGATGTAGCAGAGCAGGGCATTAGTAATGCAATGAGCTACACCTACAAAATTTTAGATAAGCGTCTTAAGCGTCGTATTATGTCTAAAGCTGATGTGCAGTTAACGATGAACCGTATTACAGGTACAACTGACTACAGTGGCTTTAAACACATTGATTTAGTAATAGAAGCGGTGTTTGAAGACCTTGCACTTAAGCAAGGTATGGTTGCAGACGTAGAGCAGCAATGCCAAGCAAATACAATTTTTGCAAGTAACACGTCATCATTACCAATATCGCAAATTGCAGCGCAGGCAGCACGTCCTGAAAATGTAATTGGCTTGCATTACTTTTCACCAGTGGAAAAAATGCCATTAGTGGAAATTATTCCACACGAAGGTACGTCTCAAGAGACCATTGCCCGCGTTGTTAACTTTGCACGTAAGCAAGGTAAAACGCCAATTGTTGTAAAAGATATGGCCGGTTTTTACGTCAACCGTATTTTAGCGCCTTACTTGAACGAAGCTGCTAACTTAATGTTAGCAGGCGAGCCAATTGAAAAGATTGATGCGGCGCTTGTTGAGTTTGGTTTTCCGGTAGGCCCGCTGGCTCTACTTGATGAAGTAGGTATTGATATTGGCTCTAAAATTGCCCCAATTCTTGAAAAAGAATTAGGCGAGCGTTTTAAAGGCCCTGATGCATTTATGCGTATGATTGATTCAAAACGCCTTGGCCGTAAGTCTGGTCGTGGTTTTTATGAATACGATAAAAAAGGCAAAAAGGTTGATGAGTCAGTTTACGAACTATTGGGTGTTACCTCGGCTCCACGTTTAAACAAGAGCGAAATTGCTAAGCGTTGTGTATCGCAAATGCTTAACGAAGCAGTACGCTGTTTAGATGATGGTATTATTGCAAGCCCTCGTGATGGCGACATCGGTGCAATATTTGGTATTGGTTTTCCACCATTTTTAGGTGGCCCGTTTAGCTATATGGATAAATTAGGCGCAAGTAAAATAAGCTCTGATATGTCTACATTAGCTAACAGCGATGCTAACTTTGCTCCATGTGAGTCACTGGTAACAATGGCAAGCTCTGGTACTACTTTTTATAATGCAGCAACTGTTGAGGTTGTAGCTCCTGAAGTACAAAGCACTGAGCCACAAGAGCAAAGTGTCACTGAGCCTGAAGTTACTAAAGAGATTGAAACGAAAGAATAAAGTTTCTACTGTTTATAAAAACCGCATTTAAATGCGGTTTTTTTATGATTTTTAATATTTAAATGAGGAGCTTAATGACATTATTTACACAAAGATTGAGCATGTACCAAATAGAAGAGTCTGATTGGCCTCTTTTTCTAGCGCTTCATCGCGATCCTCAAGTCCTTAAGTATTGTTTTGATATGCCAATGGAGTCACTGGTAAGAAACCGCTTTGAGATACGCTTGCCTAAGTGGAATGCTAAATCACGTCATCCACTGTGTTTACTCATTATTAATAATCAAACAAAACAACCTGTGGGTGTTACAGGCTTTGCCTATGACGGAGAAACCGCAGAGCTTGGGTATTTATTATTGCCAGAGTATTTTAATAAAGGCTACGCGACAGAGTCGTTAAGAGCTGTGATTGATTGGGCTTGGAAAGAATGTGGTATTAGGCAGTTTAAAGCAGTCGTAACGCGTGGCAATGTTGGTTCTGAAAAGGTGCTTAGTAAGTGCGGCTTAACCCATACCGATACACTTTTTAAAGTGCATACAATAGGCGAAAAGTTATACGACGATTTAATTTATACGCTTAAGGTGTAAGGTTTTAATGGGCTAGTAGCCTAGCCCAAAAAGTGCTACAAGTGAAGTGCGATAGCTTTGCGGTCTTTTTCTGGCATGTTTTCTACGACTAAATTAAATGAGTTATCAATCATTCTCTCAATTTCACTTTGTGCAATTGTGCCGTCTAAAATTACTGTGTTCCATAAGCGTTTATTCATATGGTAACCAGGGATCACTGCCGGGAAAGTATCACGCAATGATATTGCTTCATCAGGATCGCACTTTAAGTTAAGCCACCAAATAACCTCACCATCATCATTAGTTTGACCGTCATTGCCAATAGCAAGAGTCGCAAACATTTTATGATTCACTTTATATACATCAACCTCTTGCGCAAATGGTTTTGTAACCTGAACAAGTGGTTTTTTAACTAAATACTCATGTACTTTTTTCTGGTCCATGATCCATTCCTTGAAGTCATACTCGGTAAAGCTACCATAGCAGTTTTTTTCACATTTGATTATATGTATTTTAGTATAAATTAAAATTTTACAAGCTAATACAACATGTAGCGTAAAACCAACGTAATTTTAGTTGAACAAAATCCAGTTCGTGGTATGTTTCTGCCAATCAAAAAAATAATAGGAATTCACACATGCCAAAGGCGAGTGATGTTAAAAAAGGTACTGCTATTGACTTCAATGGCCGCGTTTTAGTTGTAAAAGATATTGTGCGCTCTGTGCCGCAAGGTCGTGCTGGTGGTAGTTTATACCGTATGCGTTTATACGATGTGGTAACCGGTGGTAAAGTTGACGAAACATTCAAAGACAGTGACATGCTAACGCTGGCTGATTTAACACGCCGTGAAGTAATGCTATCGTACATTGATGGCGACGAGTATGTGTTTATGGATAATGAAGATTATACGCCTTACAACTTAAACAAAGATGCTATTAGCGAAGAAATTCAGTTTGTTAATGAAGAAACGCAAGGCGTACACGTAATTGTTATTGATGGCGCGCCAGTAGGGCTTGATTTACCGTCAAGTGTTGAACTTGTTGTTGAAGAAACAGACCCATCTATCAAAGGTGCATCTGCGAGTGCGCGTTCAAAACCTGCACGTATGTCAACTGGCTTAAATATTTCTGTGCCAGAGCATATTTCAACAGGTGACCGTATCCGTATTAATACTGTTGAACACAAATTTATGGGTCGTGCTGAAAAGTAACTTGTAAATTATAATTTTAAAAGCCGAATCTGTGTTTAACAGCTTCGGCTTTTTTGTGCACGCGGGGGATTTGTTGCTTTAAATTTAATCACGTTAGCGTTAGAATAAGCGCCGTATTTTTGAGCAACTTTAAAGGGTGATTTTGTTTATATTTTTACTAAGCAGTGCATTTATAGCTTTAATGTATTTAGAAACCATTAAAAAAGGCATGCCAATTAAGCGATGGCTGATTTTAGGCGGTTTACTTGGACCTGTAGCCTGGTGCTTGTTTAATCTACATTATCGTCGTGCTTTAGTAAGAAATGTAGGAATAAATGCGTGTATATGGCGCCCTTAATTTATTGACGCCACATTTTTATTTTTTCTAATTAAGCTTGGGGCTGCTTTAGTTTGTTGTTGCTTTAAAAATTCAGTAAATTCACTTTTTGATAGAGGCTTAGAATAGTAATAACCTTGTACTGTTTCGCAATTAAGCTTTTTGAGTATATCAATTTGATGAGCTTGTTCTACACCTTCAGCCACTACATGTAAATCAAGGTTATGTGCAATAGTGACTATTGAGTCGACCATATTACGGCCACGTTCGTTGGTCATGTCATCTATAAATGCTTTATCTACTTTAAGTGTATTAAGTGGAAATTGCTTTAAATACGCTAATGATGAATAACCAGTACCAAAATCATCCATTGCTAAATGAATACCTCGGGCACTTAACGAACGCATAATTGCAATGGCTTCTTTAGGGTCATCCATTACAGTACCTTCTGTTATTTCAAGCTCTAAAAAGTAAGAAGGTAATTCATTTTTTTGCAAAATAACGTCAATACGAGAGGTTAAATCGGGGAGGCTAAATTGCTTTGCTGATAAATTGACAGCTACTCGGCCGCTAAATAAACCGCTATCTACCCATTCTTTTACGTCTCTGCAGGCTTTGTTTAATACCACTTCACCAATTTCAATTATTTGGCCCGTTTCCTCGGCTATAGGTATAAAAACTCCCGGACTAATAATGCCTTTTTTGGGTGTAATAAAGCGCACTAATGCTTCCATTCCGGTTAGCTTGCCTGTGCGAATATTCATTTTTGGTTGGTAGTACACTTCAAAGTGATCTTCTTTTAAACCAAAGCGCATGAGGTTTTCAATTTGCAGTCGTTTAACGGCTTGACGGTTCATCGTGTCGTTAAAAAATAAGTAGCTGTTACCTTTCTTTTTAGCATGATACATGGCGGTATCTGCATTTTTTAAAAGCAGTTCAGGCGTATTACCGTCTTCAGGGAATAATACAATACCTACACTTGAGGTGATTGCCAGTTCGTGGCCTGCCATTTTAAATGGTGTAGCAATGGCCGCTAAAAACTGTTTAGCCATGCGTGTAATTACATGTATGTCGTTAGTGTCAGACATTACCAGAGCAAACTCATCGCCGCCTAAACGATAAAACACATCATTTTCGCGGGTTAGTTTATTTAAGCGCATTGCTAGTTTAGCTAATAAGCTGTCACCTAGCTGATGTCCTAACGAGTCATTTATTTTTTTAAAGTTATCTAAATCGAATACAAGCAAGGCGTGATGCGAATTGAGTTTTACTAGTTTATGCAAATCAGTAAAAAATAAATTTCGGTTAGGCAGACTGGTTGTGCGATCTCGATTCGATAAGTTATGTAATTGCGATTCTGCTTTTTTACGCTCTGTTAAATCTGAATATACAACGACATAATTAGTTATTTGATTTTGATCGTTTTTAATTTCATCTATGGATATTTCTATCGGTAATAAAATACGCTCACTATTACGAAGCTTCACTTCTTGTTGAATATGTTCGCGCTCTTTTACTATTTCAATAATTCTGTTTGTGTAGCTTGGCTCATACCCAGATAGGCTAAATTCTTTTCCTAAGTATTGTTCGCGTACGCCACCAAACAAGGTTAAAAAGCTAGGGTTTATATCAACCAGTTTAAAGTTTTTATCGTAAATTGCTAAGGCGTCAGTAAGCGACTCAACACATTTTGCAAAAAGGTTTAAGCGCTCTTCAGTTGATTTTAACTGTGATATATCGCGAACGGTACCTGTCATTCTAAGGGGTGATAAGTTGGCGTCTTTTTCAATTATTTTTCCGCGGTCGAGCACCCAGTGCCAACGACCAAAAGTATCTTTGATTCGGTAGGTGGCTTCAAAAAAAGCAGACTGCTCTGCAAAGTGCACTTTTAACAAGTGCTCAACGTTATTAATATCGTGAGGATGGATAAGGCCTTTATTTGGTGGAAACCCCATTAAGGTAGTTGAGTCCATTAAGTACTTATCGTTAATACGAATAACTTCGCCTGTTTTTATGTTCCAGTCCCAAAGTGTATCGCCGCTACCTTCTACGGTACTTTTAAGGCGTTTTTCCGAAAGTCGAAGTTGGCGGCGTGAACGTCTAAGTTTGTGGATTACAAATAACAGGTAGGGCAAAGCAAGCGCTATAATGGCGCTTGCTAGTATAAGTATATTGTCAGAGTTGTAATTAAGTGATGACTCAAAGGCAAAAAGCTCAAATGAGTAAGCAAGTACTACAAGCATGCTTAGTTTTATTATTGTTTTTATCATTTTTGATTACTTCTAATTTACAAATGATAATTTAAAACAAGCTAAACCTAGAGTCAAAGAGATTGAGAGTAAACGGGCATATTTTGAGATTTAGTGACTTTTGCCGAGCTTAAAAGCTCATATCTTGGTCTATCATCATCAAATAGGCTTAGTGCATAAACTTTTACTTCTCTTAGTGTTAGCGCGTTTAGGGCATCTAAAAGTCGCTGCTGCATATGAAATTCGTGATCTCTATTACCAATAGCAAGCCATAACCGTTGTGAGCGCAGGCGCAAGTTTTTATCTTTTTCTGCAATATGAGTACTAAGGCCATGCTTTTGCTGTTGCCAATCGTTTTCATCAAGTGCATCGATGTTATCAAGGTAGTTTTTAATAAAGCTGTTATGTCGATGCAATAATGTTTTTGCATCAAACTTAGGTGACTGCACATAAAATGCTATTCCAGCACGTGTGTTAAAAGGTGCATAACCTGCGCCCACTAAATAACCTAGCTGTTGTGTTGTTCGTAACTCGTTAAAGTAATCTTGATTAATTAAATGATTTAACGCCATCATTTTTACTTTTTCGGCCACGCAATCCGTTTGCGCTTGATAGTAAACAACCATGGCATGGTCGCTACAAGGAAGTTCTAACTCATAGCGAGTTACTTTTTTAATTTCAAAAAGAGGGCGTCTTAAATCTTCAATTATGGCTGCGTTTTTTAGGTGTTCGGCGACCTTTTTTTGAAAGGCTAATGCATCACTTTGCTGCCAGTTACCATGTAAAAATGATTCAACATGTAGTGCTTTAAAAAAGTCTGTTCTGAACTCATTAAATTGCTGAAAACAAGTGTTTTTTAATGCCGATGCAAGCTCCCCAGGTTGTGGGTTCCAAGGCATTATTTTTGCGCCTAAAATACTAAACAACTCACTGACTGGTTTGTTTTGGTTGCTATTGCGCCAATGCCTTACAAGCTGTTTTTTATATTCAGCAAAGCGTTTTGCACAAATTTCTACATTAAATAAAGCATCTATTAATTGATCAACAAGCTCTAACTGGCTAGATGAAAGCCCAGCGGTATGTAGAGTTAACCCACCTTGATGCGAGGTTAAGTGGTAACTAAGACCTGCAAGTTCTGCAGGATAAAATTGCTCGCCCACGCTATCCATAAATAAATCTGTAAATAAGCGGGTGAGTGCCATATGTTTTACATCTTTTACGGCAAAATCAGAATCCATGGCCAAATAAAAATGGCCTTTAGCAACACGAAATGTGTTGTCTTGTTTAAACCAAAAATCAAAACCGGGTTCTTTTACTAATAACTCGGGTTTTGTTTGTGGTTTTATGACATCAAATAACACCACTTCTTTTGTTAAATAAGGATTAGCGGTAGGCAGCAGCATTTCGCTCAGCGGTTTATTTATCTCGCTAAGTGCATCAAGCCAACTAGGTGAAATATGTTCTACTTTATATGGTGTGTTGTACCATGCGGTTTTATGTTCAGGCTCTACATCTGGATGTATAAGTACGATGCGCATATTATGTGGCGTTAACCACTGCATGGCCATTTCGTGGGTCGCTTTTTTAAAGCCTTCCATTAAATAGTCGCCTTGCACGTAGTTTGCTTCATCGTAATGCTGCATATTAATGCTTAAATTACTGACCCAATCAATCAAGCGTGACTTTTCTTGGTTATCGAATGCTATTTGTAATAGATTTTTTTTATCTTGATATAAACGCGGCAATTTTTCGGTGTTATCGTTAATTAAGCAAATGTATTCAAACACCATTTCAATAATGTCTTCGAAGTATTCAATACCTTCATCGGTAAGCGCTAAACTAATATTAAAGTCTTTAAAGTTGCTGCCATTAATACCACCGCCAGCAGAAAGCGCGTTTATCCAGCCTTGCTCTTTTAAAATAGAATAAAGAGAACCCGCGCCTTCATAGCCAAGTAAATGGGCAATAAAACTCACTGTTTTGTGGCGATAAAAGTCGTCAATATTAGGCATAGCAAAACTTATGATAAGTTTTTGCATATGCTTATGCGGCTCAATATGGAGTATTTTTCCTATGTCTTGTTTGCGATAGAGGGGCTCACTGATCTCTGGCTTTTTGAGGTTTTTATTACCCTTAATTGCGCCAAAGTAAGTTTGTGCCCAGCTTTGTAGTGTGTCTAATGTTTCGTTTGCGCAAATAACTAAAGTCATCCACTGAGCTTGGTACTGGCTATTAAAAAAGTCGCGAAGCTCATCACTAATACAGCGCTCTCTGTCAGCTAAGGTTTGTAGGTTTCCTACAGAAAATTTAGCAAATGGATGAGCTGGATTTACCGTTTCTTTGTGGGCTTGATAAATACGGCGACCATCGTCTTTTATTTTTAGTTTAAACTCGGCTTCAATTGCGTTGCGTTCTTTTTCTGTTTCGGCTGAATTTAAAAGTGGCGCAATAAAAAAACGGCTAAATTGGGTAAGCGCCTGTTCAAATTCTTGGTTATTAACATCAAAAAAGTAACAGGTATGCTCAGTGCCAGTCCACGCATTAGTGTTCCCGCCAGCTTGCGAAACAAAATTATTAAAACTGCCTGAATCTGGGTATTGGTCAGTGCCTAAAAAAAGCATGTGCTCTAAAAAGTGTGCTAGGCCTTGCCTATCAAGAGGATCGTCAAAATGCCCGGCGTTAACTGCCATTGATGCTGCCGCTTTTGTAGAATCTTTATCTTGCACTAATAGTACTTTTAGACCATTGTCCAGTGTAAAGGCGCGGTATGCTCTGTTATCATTGCGGCTGATATTCAAATGATGCTCCTGAAACTAAACGTTTACTTGTTAACAACAGATGATGGCTTCAGGAAAGCGAAATACAGCTTAAAGATTTACCTGAATCTCATGAAAGAATTATTTAGAAATAAATAGATTTATGTTGTTAATATAGCTGACAAATGGGCAAACTGGCTACTGTTTTATATTCTTTAATCGGTTGATTTTTTATGAAAACAATCCTAATAATGCGCCACGGCGAAGCAACACCCATGCAGGCTGATGATGCAGGTAGAAATTTAACCCAAACAGGGCACGATGAAGCTGAAAAAATGGGCCTTTGGCTCAGTAAAGCACATTGCCCTGATGCACTGTTAGTTAGTCCTTACATTCGTGCACAGCAAACAGCTGCAGGTGTGGCTAAAAATAACGTATTTAAATTTAGCGAAACCACGTCCGATATTATCCCCGAAGGCAAACCTCAAATTGCTGCTGACTATCTTGAAACGCTTATTGCTACTCATCCCCAATGCAATACATGGCTTATAGTGGCACACATGCCTATTGTAAGTTATTTAGTGGATCAATTAAGCCCTGGTAATATGCCAATTTTTAATACAGGTGCTGTTGCTGTTATTAGTTATGATGAGCAAACCCAGCGTAGTAGTTATATAAGTATAAATGCCCCAGAAAACCTTTAAATAATTGAGAAAAGTATTATGACGATAGAACGCTTACAAACAGGTGCGCGCATGAGCCGCATAGTAAAACATAATGGCACTGTGTATTTATGTGGGCAGGTATGCGCCGACGCGCAAAAAGGTATTAAAGAGCAAACTCAAACTATGCTTGATAAAGTAGAGGCGCTGCTTGATGAAGCAGGGAGTTCAAAAGAACATATGCTTAGCGCGACTATTTATGTAAAGAGCATGGAATACTTTGCTGATATGAATGCAGTATGGGATGCATGGGTACCCGAGGGTTATGCACCAGCACGTGCCTGTGTGGAAGCTAAAATGGCACGTGAAGCACTACTTGTTGAAATTTCAGTAGTCGCAGCTTTAAAAGAATAATAGCTTTAATGAATCGCTCCCCCCGTTGTACTTATCACAGGCTCTAGCCGAGGTATTGGCGCAGCTACCGCACTATATTTTGCAAAGCATGGTTATGATGTTTGCATTAATTATAAAGCTGATTTAGCTAGTGCGAAGCTAGTAGCCGATCAAGTAAGAAGCTTTGGCGTTAGAGCTCAAGTTATAAAAGCAGATGTATCGAAAGAGGCAGATGTTTTGGCGTTGTTTGATTTTATTGATAAAGAATTTAGCCAACTTGATGTACTAATAAATAACGCCGGTATTTTAAAACCACAAATGCCCTTGTTAGAAATGAGTGCTGAGCGCATAAACGAAGTTTTGACTACAAATATTACCAGTGCTTTTTTATGTAGCCGTGAGGCAATAAAGCGAATGGGAAATGGCGGTAGTATTGTTAATGTTTCATCGGGGGCCGCTAAAACGGGCTCTCCTAATGAGTACATTGATTATGCAGCATCTAAAGGTGCAATGGACACATTTACTATTGGCTTGGCAAAAGAGGTGGCAAGTAAAGGTATTCGAGTTAACTCGGTTAGACCTGGGCTTATTTACACTGATATGCATAGCGATGGCGGTGAAAAAAATCGAGTCGATCGTCTTAAAAGTAAATTACCCCTTGGCAGAGGCGGTACACCCGAGGAAGTTGCTGTAGCAATTTACTTTTTAGCTTCAGAGCACGCTTCTTTTACAACGGGTAGCTTTGTTGATGTAGCCGGCGGTTTGTAAGCTAAAGTAGTAAAGCTAGCCAAAACGTAAAGCTAATAACACTTAAGATAGTAGAAAGTACGACAGCCCCAGCAAGAGTAGCTTCATGTTGCTTTATTTGAGTCGCAATAAGATAAGCATTTACGCCAACAGGGGACGCACTTAAAAGTACCAATACATTAAGTATTTGCGTGTCTAGCTTAAATACATAAGTGCCTACCAATAAAACTAATGCAGGCAATAAAAATATTTTTAAAATTGATGCTATTAAAGCCGGTTGCCAATTTGCAGCTATTTTATAAAAAGCTAAATTTGCACCAAGTACAAATAGCGCACAGGCAATTGCTGGTTTAGCTAATAGCTCCAAACTATTTGCTAAGTCGCTAAACAGTGTAACTCCTAATATGTTTAATATAAGCCCGCACCCAATACTCAGTACAATAGGATTTAGTACCATACTTTTTCCAAAGTGCGACCACGAAAATTTATCGCTGCTACCTTTAGCGCCTATTAAAAATGTAAGTGCGAATAACAATGTGCTATGAAAAGTAATGATCATAAATGCAATGGCTATCATCTCTTTGCCAAGCGAGGCAATAATAATAGGAATACCCACTAACACCATATTTGAATAGCTAGAAGCAAGTCCAAATACACCGTGTTGTTGGTAGTTTTTTAAATGTTTTTTACTTAAATAAAAGCGATCAATTAATATACCCACCCCAAATACACTCAAAACAGGTATGTAAAAGCTCAAAAATGCAAAAAGGCTAATACTTTGCTGTAAGTTAATTTGCGACATATTTAATAATAAAAAAGCTGGCAAACTAATATAAAAAGTAAACTTACTCAGGCCTGCGATATGCTGCTTGTCGAAAAATTTTAATCGGCAACAGCTATAACCAAGCGCAACAATAAAAATGAGCGGAAAAATAATTGAAAAAATATGCACGTAGTTACATCCTAGTAATAGCTAAAGTTAGCGTCTAAATTCATCACTTTGCGGTAAATTAATTAAAATAAGTACAGCGCCTCTACCACCATATTCGAGAGGGGCTTGGTGCATCGCTATTACGTCAGGGTGCTGTACTAAGTACTGAGGCACTTTGTGCTTTAGTACGCCGCCACCAATACCGTGCACTACACATGCACAATAATAATGCTGCTTTTTACATTCGTGAATGAGTCCAGCGAGTTCGTCTTTAGCAAGTTCTTTATTTAAGCCATGTAAATCTAGCGTCAAATCGGGTGCAAAGTCACCACGGCGAAGCTGTTTAGCTAGGAAAGTATCTTGGCCAGGTTTTACATATTTAACCGTGCCGTGGGTGTCTATATCGGGAATATAAACGTCTGAGAAGAAAAATTCAGATTGAGCCTGCTTTTTTTGCTGGGCAAATTGCTTAGCTTGTGACACCTTAGGCTTTGTATCAAAACGATGAGTATCTTGTTTAAATACTTTGGCGCCTGTGATCGTTTGACGAAATAAGCTTATGTCGTCATTGCTTAGGGACGAATGTGATGGAGTGTCTTTTTTCATAACTATTACCTAAACAAAAAAACGTAAAAACGCAGCGCAAAAGGCGGTACAATACTTAAATGAGGGGCAATTGTAATTTGCCCAGCGCAGATAGGCAATGCAATCGTCTTAAAGACTCAAAACAGTCAGTAAGCTAATACAGGTAAAAATATATGAGCGATTTACAAATAGAAGAAGCAACACTCGAAGAAGCCGTTGCAGAACTGTCAACTTTACATGACTGGTTACGTTGGACTACAAGCCAATTTGCAAGTAGTAGTATATTTTTTGGACACGGTACAGATAACGCATGGGATGAAGCTGTAAGCTTATTACTGCCTGCGCTTAGCTTGCCTGTTGATGCGCCAAAAGAATTAATGCACGCGCGTTTAACAAGCACAGAAAAAAACCGACTTGCGGGTCTTATTGCAGAACGTATTAACGACTGCACACCAGTACCTTACTTAACAAACATTGCATGGTTTGCGGGTATGCCATTTTATGTGGATGAACGTGTACTTATACCTCGCTCACCATTTGCCGAGCTTATTAGTAACCGCTTTACACCCTGGCTTGAAGAGCCACAATCGGTAAACCGTATATTAGATTTATGTACGGGTTCGGGTTGTATCGCAATTGCACTTGCGCAAGCTTTTGAGCAGGCACAAGTTGATGCGGTAGATATATCGTATGAAGCGCTTGAAGTGACAGACATTAACATTAACGATTACATGTTGAGTGATCGCGTGTTACCTATTCAGTCTGATGTATTTAGCGGTGTACCAGGTCAAAAATACGACCTAATAGTAGCAAACCCACCGTATGTTGATGCAGAAGATATGGCTGACCTGCCACGCGAATTTCATCATGAGCCAGAGCTTGGACTTGCATCAGGTCACGATGGTTTAGATGTAACCCGTACTATATTGAGCGAAGCGAGTGAATATCTAACTGATAACGGTTTGTTATTTGTAGAAGTTGGTAACTCTATGGTACATATGGATGCACTGTATCCGGGCGCGCCGTTTGAATGGATTGAATTTGAACAAGGCGGCTTAGGTGTATTTGTAATTAGCAAAAAGCAGCTAGATGAGTATTTTGCAAAATAAGTAAAAAAATGAATAGCCAAGCCCTGTGCTTGGCTATTGGTAGTCATTAGGAATGAGGAAAGTTAATGGCAGGTAATAGCATTGGGCAGTTATTTAAAGTGTCCACCTTTGGTGAGAGCCACGGCGTTGCATTAGGCGGCGTTGTTGATGGTACTCCCGCAGGTCTTGAAATCACAGAGGCCGACTTACAAATTGATTTAGATCGCCGAAAACCAGGCCAAAGCCGTTATACAACGCAGCGCCGTGAAAGCGATCAAATAAAAATATTAGCAGGCGTTTTTGAAGGTAAAACCACAGGTACCAGCATTGGTCTATTGATTGAAAATACCGATCAACGCTCGCAAGATTACGGTAAAATTAAAGATGTATTTCGCCCAGGTCATGGCGATTACACGTATTGGCATAAGTACGGCTTGCGCGATTATCGCGGTGGCGGTCGTTCATCTGCACGCGAAACCGCGATACGCGTAGCGGCAGGTGCTATTGCTAAAAAATACTTAAAGCAATTTCATGGTATTGAAGTTAAAGCATGCTTAAGTCAGCTTGGCCCTATTAAGGCCGAAACGTTTGACTGGGATGAAGTGGAAAATAACTTTTTTTTCTTCCCTGATGCAAGTAAGCTTGAAGCGCTTGACGAATATATGCGTGATCTTAAAAAGCAAGGTGACTCAGTTGGCGCTAAAGTAAAAGTAGTGGCAAGTAATGTACCTGTTGGTCTTGGTGAGCCTGTATTTGACCGCCTTGACGCTGAACTTGCACACTCATTAATGAGTATTAACGCAGTTAAAGGCGTTGAAATTGGTGATGGCTTTGACGTAGTTGAGCAAAAAGGCTCTGAGCATCGCGACGAGCTAACCCCTGAAGGTTTTACATCAAATCATGCAGGTGGCGTACTTGCGGGTATTTCGACAGGGCAAGACATTATTGCTTCTATTGCGCTAAAGCCAACCTCGAGCATTACCATCCCAGGTAACAGCATTAATACAAGCAACGAAGCGGTTGAGATGATCACTAAAGGTCGTCACGACCCGTGTGTAGGTATTCGTGCAATACCGATTGCAGAGGCAATGATGGCCATTACCTTAATGGACCACTTACTGCGTCAACGCGGACAAAATCCACATGTAAACCACGAACATGGGCCAATTAATGGCTCTGTGTAAGTATTTATTATAAAAAAACGCGGATTACCGCGTTTTTTTTATGTCTGTAATTTAGTTAGGAGCCTTTCAGGAGTTGTTCAAGTAAGCACTATATACTGCAAGAAGGAGGGTAGTAATCATGAACGATAATATTAATGAACACTCACAAATAAAAGCCCAAGCTGCAATAGCCCGCTTAGAACGTTTCAGTAAGTTAACGGATAGCAGCATTGGTATTCCTTTTACTAAATTTAATATAGGTTTGGAGGCTGTGATTGGCTTAATCCCTGTTATAGGTGATGCCGCAGGGCTAATTTTATCAAGCTATGTGCTTATAGAAGCGCAGCGTTTAGGTGTGAGTAAACGTATAAAGACTAAGATGATCATTAATATGCTCATAGATTTTGTGGGCGGCTTAGTGCCATTTTTTGGCGATATATTTGATGCGTTTTTTAAAGCTAACACGCGTAATACCCGTTTGTTAAAAAACCATATAGCTAAGCAGGTAAAAGTAGAGAGTATTGAACACTAAGTAATGCTAATGCCGAATGTATTTAATGGGCTAAATTATTCAAAGTATAGAAATTACTTATACCTAAATTCGGATAATAACTACGTATTATTGATTTTGCTTTAACTTGCTTTTATTTAGCTTACTTTTAAGATGTAAGCCGTGAATTTAAAATAGGTAGATATATGTACCTTAACCACCTAAGGTATGGCAATAGACCAATAACTACAAATACCTTAGTGACAATAGAGGAGATAGAGAAAGGGCATTGACGTTACTCGAGCCTTAAATACTTCTCTAATACGGTAATGTTGGCTGATATAAAAAAGCAAAATTATGCCAGTTTTCCTCGAACACTCTATGTAGATATTGAGGAGCAGTGCGAGACCTGCCCTAAGGCATTTATTTTCTTTGCTCAAGAGCAACAATATTGGTTTGAGGTACTTGGTTTTTGGGTGGATTCACACTGCACACGTTGTTTTGAATGCCGTAAGCATGCCAGATATATACTAACTCTACGTAAACGGTACGATATGTTAACTAGCTTAGCCAACAAAACCGCTAGCGAAAAAACACAGCGTATAGAACTTGCCAATACGCTTTACTGTTTAGGTATTATTAAAAACATCAATAAAGTAAATGGTTAACCTATTTAGATTTTACTCTTACGTCTTGTTTTTACTTTAGTTGTAAAAAAACCATACAATTCATCTCGTTTTTAGTGCGGAAAATAACGGATCTCATTTCTATTTTTTACAAAACCATAACACAATACTTAATAAGGTGATGTCTACACTCTATTTTGTGCCAGTGCCCTACATGAAATGATAGTAGACGATAACCAAAGAGAACTCGAAGATTATGGTTCTCCTAGAACTATTCCCGACCATTGTTGATGTGTTTTTCAAATCGAATAGACTCAAATACTGAATAAAAATAAGCTAAAACAGCAAATAAAAAATATATTAATATAAATTCAATCTTGAAGGATAGACTATGGTTTTCTCTCTCTCGTAATGTTAATGTTAATTAAGTTAGGTTTTTTATTATCAAAAAACCAGTGCTTAATAATTATACAAAGAATTACTCTTTAAATAAGAAATTGATTAGTATATAGAACTATTAGCTTAACTATATTAAATACTAATCATAGCAACAAGGAAGTTGCACCTCGTCTTTACCATGATCTGTAACTTCCTGCCGCAATCAATCTATTATTTACTCTCGCTATTTTAGCGTGTTTCTATGAGGATTTATCTATCTTTATAGAGACGTAAAATCGTTTTTATTAGCTAAGTAAATATTTATCATGGATTTAAAAAGGAGCAGGAATGCGACAAACTAAATTTGGATTAAATACAGAAGTTAAATATTTTAAAAAATTACTACTTGCGATCACTATAACGTCTTTGGTTGGGTGTGGAAGTGATGATAAAAGTGTCGAACCAACAGCATTACAAAATAAACCTCCAGCGTTAGTAATGGGAGAAGATCAAAGTGTTGATGAAAATACTAAAGTTGTTTTAACTGCTCAGGGAACAGACCCTGAAGGCCGTGAGTTATCATATGAATGGTCTCAAACTGATGGGACAAGTGTTGAGTTGAACACATCAACAACTGCTTCGACCTCATTTATAGCGCCAGATGTCTCTGAGCAAGCAAATTTAGAGTTTCAGTTATCAGTCAAAGACTCTGCAGGTGAAGTGGTCACAGGTAGTGTGATTGTTACAGTTAATCCGGTATTTGCACAGCTAAGTAATACCGCAATTAGCTTTAGTTCTGTGCCAGTACAAAACCAAGAAGTGGCTATTAATTTTATCTCTGATGATGATTTAGGTGAAATTAACTGGCAAGTAGAAATGCAACCAGAGACTTCAGCATTAACGTTAACTAAATCTGAAGATCAATCAGTAACTCTTACTCCAACTGCCGTGGGTGAGTATAAATTAATTGCGCAGTCAAAAGATAATGATAGCGTTAAAAGTACAACATTTAGTATTACTCCAAGTTTTGAATTTGATGTGTTAAAAGTTTCTGGTAATGATGATACTACTGAAGTTAACGAGCTAATAGGGGCGATATCAAATCAATCTTGGGTCTACTCGTCTTCACTTGATAAGGATGCACTTAAAACGCTCGTGGCTAATTATGAGCAGTTAGTTGTAAAAGGTTATGACGAAACACAGGGCTTATTAGTTGAATATGATGAAAGTGATTTAAAGACTAAAGAAGCAATGGAGCTGTTAAAGCTAGAGCAGGGCGTTTCAAGTGTTGATAACCGTGTTTTTGAAGGGCAGAACGTATTACGACAAGAAGATACAATACCAAATGACGGTAGTGACTTCACTGATGGCGGCGATAACTGGCATCTAGAGAAAATATTAGCAACGGCTGCATGGGACTTTACAACAGGTAGCACTGATGTTTTAGTAGCAATTTCTGATGGTGGCTTTGATACAACCCATCCAGAGCTAAAAGGACGCTACTCTGAAGTATTGACGTCCCAAGTTTCTGATCATGGTACAGCTGTAGCAGGTACTATTGGTGCCGCTACCAATAATGGGACAGGCATGTCTGGGATTAACTGGTCTTCTCAATTAATCTTAGGTAATTGGGGTAAAGAAAGCCTTAAAGCTTTATTATCAAAAGCAGGTGTTGTGACGGTAAATAGCTCATGGTCAATCCCTGGTTATATTCCAGTTTCTTTCGACCCATCGAACATTGTTAGCTTAGAAGAGCGAAATACGCTTGCTCTAGTCGCTTCTAGACCCTACCGAAAAATAGCAGAAAGTAATTTAGATAAGTTATTAGTGTGGTCTGCAGGTAATGGCATCGGCAATGGTGCGGGCAACAGCAACAATGTTTACGGTGTGGATGCACGCTTACATAGCTCAGCTCTTCACTTTACTAGTAACGGTACTCTACAAAAGCAGCAGAACGTGATGTTTGTTGCCGTTGTTGATGATGATAACCGTTTACCTTTTTACAGCAACTATGGAAGCTCAGTAGATATAGCAGCACCGACTTCTTATAAAACCTTGAAGTCAGATTCTCAATATTATACAGATGGTCAATATGGAGATGGTACAAGTGCTTTTTCGGGAACATCTTCAGGTGCAGCTATAGTAACAGGGGTGGCTTCACTAATATATTCTATTTACCCAGATTTTACAGGCGAAGAGGTAAAAAATATATTAATTGATAGTGCAACAGAGTTTGTGACTGAGCGTTATATTACTCCATCAAAGAGTGTGGATGAGGGGACTAATATTGCGACGTTAGCTCACCAAATTCCAATTGTTAATGCACAAAAAGCCTTAGAAAAAGCACAGGCAATTATTGATAGCAAAGTGATCATTTCAAGTGCTATACCTGATCCTTTTACGGCTCAAACACAACTATTATTTGACTCTATAGATACTGATTTACAAGTAGAAAATATTGAATGGGAACTGCAGTCTTTTGGTGCCTCAGATAAATGGCAAACGGTTAAGACTAGCTCAACAGCTGAAAGCGAATTATTAGTTGATCTTGATACAAGCGCTTCAAGACATCGCTTGCTTGCAACTATTAACTTGCTTAACCCTACGAGTGGATCAGAAGTTGTTGTGGTTAAGGAGTATGAATTTGAGTACTCAACAGTCATATTAACCGCAAAAGACACTGTATCCCTTGAGCCGCAAGTGGGCGTACAAATTAGCCTTGAATCTGACACAGGACAAAACTTTGAAATGTCTAGCTACACAGATTCGTTAGGTGTTAGTAAGATGTACTTAGAAGCGGGATCATATAAAGCATATGGCACTCAAGAAGGTTACCAAACAGCCGCTATCTCAATCATCGTTAATGATGAAAGTACAATTCAAACAACCTTAAATTTAGCATCTACTGAAGTTGGTGCTGTTGGTTCTTTAAGTGGTTTTGTTGTTGATGGTAACGGTAATCCATTAGAAGGTGCCTCTGTAAGGATTTCTGGTGGTGAGCAAACAAATGGTTTCTTTGCAGCTTCAACTACTGATAGTAATGGTGAATTTGCTATTTCGAATATTTCAAAAAGTGATTCGGATGGTGGTGAAATTGAATCTTTCATAATGGAAGTTTCTGCATTTGGTTATACAACCTCAGTGCGTGAAGAAGTTATCATATTGGCAGGTAAGGAGCGTCTAGAGAACTTCACACTTGTTAGCCAAAATTTAGAAGAGCAAATAATATTTTCTGATGGCTTTGAAGAAGGTGAAAATAGCTGGCAATTTACAGGATTTTGGAACCAGGTTGACCTCGCAAATAATAGCATTACTAATACCTTAGTTGATGGAGGATATACTTCTCTAGCGCCAGATGAGGAAGGCCCAAAAGCGTTATTACCTAAAGCATCGAGCGGTAACAGTGCGTGGTGGTATGGTCAGGAAGATACGGGTACATTCATAGGCACACAAAACAGTAATGATTACCTTCTTAGTGGCGGGCAGTCAGAGCAAGCAAATTCAGGACAGCTTGTATCGCCTGCGATTGACTTGACATCAGTTAGTGCCGCACTTCTTAAATTTAGAACATGGTGGGAAATTGAATCAGTAAATCCTAATGAGAATGGATACGATATCATGGAAGTGCAAATAAGTACTGACAGTGGTGAAACCTTTGAAACACTTAAGAAGCTAAACCCTTTTGTTGATCCAAATGAGGCAGATCGTAAGGCAAAACCATTCTCATCGGGTGGTTATAATCGTAAACCTGTTTGGGTGCTAGAAGAGCTAGACCTAACTGATTATGTAGGTCAATCAGTTGTCATACGTTTTGATTTCCAAACGAATGATGGGCTCTACAATGGCTTTAGAGGCTGGATAATTGATGACTTTGAAATGCTTGGTTTTGCTTCGGATTCTAAGATGCTACAGAGCACCAAAGCATTAACTCCTTCTTTAACTAAAGCAGCTGCATCAGACAAATCGGATGTTAGTGAAAAGTTTGTAGAAGTACATAAAAAACCACAAGTTTATTCACTTAAGGTAACACCAACTCGCGATTAATAAACGCTTAATGACAGGCAGTCTTTATTAAGGCTGCCTATTTTTAGTAGTGCAGCAGCGATACATTAACCACTTATTTTACTTTTCAGCGTAATCGAAGTAATACTTTGTGAAACACTAAAACCTTTGTAATAAAAAGAGCTGATTCCCCATTCTTTTAGTTCATCACTAACTTACCTAACAGCTTTAATAAGTAGCTCCTAAGGAATAGCAAATAAGTTGAGACTGATACTTTTGTTATTAAACATAGAGAGTAACCCTAATAAATCAATGCGCCGTAATAAGCAAATAGGTTTGCTTTATGATCGTGAGGTATTGGTGTTTCCTATCTATGTGTGCAAGCAGTTTATTTATAAGTATTGTTGTTTAAGTGGTAAACACTAGGAGCTTATTTTTACTTTAGTTGTAAAAGCCCGTACAATTCGTCTCGTTTTTACTGCGCAAAATAGCGCTGCAACCGAGAAAAATTAACCTAATTTTATGCATCAAATAGCTGATCTAATTTCAATTTTTGAACGCACTTTTTATCAAAGTCATAATACATGTCTGATAAAAGGCGATTTTGAACCTGTGTATTTACCAGCAACAGAGCACGTGCCATATCACCAAGTTGTATTTGCGCATGGTTTTTACGCGAGTGCACTGCATGAAATTGCGCATTGGCTAGTAGCAGGCGATGCACGTCGTTTATTAGAAGATTACGGCTATTGGTACTGCCCAGACGGGCGCGACAAACAAAAACAAGCTGAGTTTGAAAACGTAGAAGTAAAGCCCCAAGCTATAGAGTGGTTATTAAGCACCGCAGCAGGGTTTAATTTTAATGTGTCGGTGGATAACTTAAACGGCGAGCAAACATGTCGGTTTGATTTTCAGCAGCGAGTATATGCACGGGTATTATCGCTAATCGAAAATGGCTTTAACTCTCGTACAGAATCACTTTTAAAAGCACTCTGTGATTTTTACAATACACCGTGGCCATTAACAGCGCAGCAATTTAATTGGCAACATCCAAAGGAGCTTTGTAATGGCGTTTAAATTAGGCTTAATTGTAAACCCTGTAGCAGGTTTAGGCGGCACAGTTGCCTTAAAAGGCAGTGATGGCGCACACACAGCCGCTAAAGCAATTGAATTAGGTGCAGAGCCAAAAGCAAATAGCCGAACAAAAGCAGCGCTTGAGGTGCTATTACCTTATAAAGAACGCTTAACTATTTACACTGTTAACGATGACATGGGTGAGCAAACAGCAAAAGCTTTGGGCTTTAATGTAGAGGTTGTATATAACACTTCTGCAATAACAACCCCAGATGACACAGAACAAGCCGCAAAAATACTTAAAAACTCTGGTGTTGATTTGGTCTTATTTGCCGGAGGCGACGGTACAGCACGTAACATTTGCCATGCAATAGAGGATACCATTCCCGTACTTGGTATTCCCGCAGGTTGTAAAATCCATTCTGGTGTTTACGCTATTACGCCAAAGGCTGCAGGGCGCGTAGTCGAAATGCTGGTTAAGGGGCAGTTAGTTACCTTAGCCGATGCAGATGTAATGGATATAGATGAAGATGCTTTCAGGCAAGGCACAGTAAAAGCCAAACGCTACGGCGAAATGCAAACACCTAGCGAAGTACGCTATATGCAAGCGGTTAAAAATGGCGGTAAAGAAACCGACGAACTCGTACTTGCCGACATTGCAGCGCATGTTGTATCGCAAATGGATGAAGACACATTTTATATTATGGGTAGCGGCTCAACGGTTGAAGCCATAATGGAAGAAATGGGGCTTGAAAATACGTTACTTGGTGTTGATTTAATAAAAGATCAAACCTTAGTTGCCCAAGATTTAACGGCTAAACAATTACTTGAGCTTACACATGATCAAAGTACTAAGTTAGTCATTACGCTCATTGGCGGGCAAGGGCATATATTTGGCCGTGGTAACCAGCAATTGAGTCCTGTGCTTATACGCGCAATTGGCAAAGAAAATATTATTGTAGTAGCAACTAAAACAAAACTACAAGCGCTTAATGGTCGCCCCCTTATTTGTGATACAGGCGATGGCGAATTAGATGATGAATTAACGGGTTATATTAAAGTAACCACCGGATTTAACGACCATATTATGTATGCAGTAGGGCACCACAACATTGAAAATATAGGTGCTTTGCAAAACCAGGAGATTAATAAATGAGTTTAGTGAACTATATCGATGCAGCCCAGCAGTACTTCGATGATTTAGTAATAAAAGCAACTGACGATGAGTTATTTGCTGGCGGCTATTTACGAGGTCATTTTGATCTTGCAGTTGGTTATGCCGAAGTAGAAAAGCTGACAATCAGTATAGATGAGCTAAACGAAACTGTAGAGCAAAGCTTAGTTAAAGCATATCGCAACGGCGAGCTTAACGAAGAAGACAAGGCATTAGTTGCACGCTTATGGGATGAAGTTAAAGCCCTCGCTTAACCCTAAGTGTTACAAAAAACACGATGTGTTTATCACTATCGTGTTTTTTTGTGCCCAAAACTTTTAAAGTAGATTTTAATGTTAATTTACTGTTTTGTTTTTATGCGATATTGTTACTAAAAATAAATTTAGGAACAATAAGAATGAGTAATAATCAAGACGCTTTACCTTCAGGGGTTGTTGCGCGTTTTTTAAATTTTGTTGAGCGGGTTGGCAATAAGCTTCCAGATCCAGCCGTAATATTTCTGTTTGCAATGTTATTAATTTGGTTTTTGTCGTGGTGGTTTTCAGGCGTAAGCTTTGATGCAATAGACCCACGTACCGGTGAAGCGATTATTATTAATAATATGCTGGCAAGTGATTCGCTCGCTACTTTTTTATCCTCTATGGTAAAAACCTTTACCGGCTTCGCTCCCTTAGGTGTCGTTTTAGTAGCTATGTTAGGTGTAGGTGTTGCAGAGCATTCGGGCTTCATTAATACCGGTCTTAAGTTAATGCTTAAAGTTACTCCTAAAAAGCTATTAACGCCTTCAATCATTTTAGTAGCCATTGTGAGCCATACCGCTACTGACGCAGGTTATGTATTAGTTATTCCACTTGCCGGTGTTATATTTATGCTGCAGGACGCCATCCGCTTGCGGGTATTGCAGCTGCATTTGCTGGTGTGAGTGGTGGTTTTGGGGCTAACTTTATTCCATCAGGGATTGATCCATTGCTACAAAGCTTTACCCAAAGTGCGGCGCAAATAATTAATCCTGCAATGACAATTAACCCGTTAAATAACTGGGCATTTGCTTCAGCATCTAGCTTATTTATTGTGGCATTGGGCTGGTATATCACCGATAAAATTATTGAACCACGTTTACAAAAAACAGCGGTTGATGGTGCTAAAGAGGATTTACCTGTATTTGAAGATGCACGTAGTGATGAAAAACGTGCCTTTTATATAGCCAGTACCGTGATGATTGCTGGACTTGCGTTATTAGCATTTGTCTCTGCTCCAGACGATTCTGCAATGCGCAGTAGTGATGGATCCCTTACTAATTTTAGCTCTCCTTTAATGCAATCAATTGTACCACTAATATTTTTACTTTTTTGGATTCCGGGCACTGTATATGGCTTTACGGTAGGTACCTTTAAAACCTCAAAAGATATGATTGATGCTATGAGTAAAGCGATGAGCGGCATGGCATATTATATCGTCATGGCGTTTTTCTGTTCGCTATTTATTGCTGCATTTAGTAAATCAAATTTAGGTGCACTGCTCGCAATTGAAGGTGCGCAGTTATTAAAGGCGATGGAATTGCCAAGTGCAGTAACGGTTGTAGGCATTATCTTTTTAACTGGCTTTGTTAACTTGTTTGTAGGTTCAAGTTCAGCAAAATGGGCGTTACTTGGCCCCATTTTTGTACCGATGTTAATGCAACTTGGCATTTCGCCTGACTTAACTCAAGCCGCTTATCGTGTAGGTGACTCAAGCTCTAATATTATTACACCGTTAATGCCATACTTCCCATTAGTGGTGGTGTACTGTCAAAAGTATGTGAAAGGCACCGGGATAGGCACTTTAATTGCTATTATGCTACCGTACTCAATCGCCTTTATGATTGGCTGGAGTATCTTTTTATTAGGTTACTGGGCACTTGGTATTCCACTAGGACTTGATGCCAGCTACGTGTATCCGGCAGTAACGCCATAACAAAGAATAATCACTATAACAAAAGTAAAAGCCCCATCATGAACTGGTAGGGCTTTTTAGAACTTTAAATTAAGCATATTTATTTAATTGGATTAAATAATAACTCTCTTAGCTTGAGTGTGCATTGAGGGACTTAAAGTATATGAATAACAATAAAAAAATTAGTAGTGTGTTCACATATTCATATTTTTGGATAGCTATAATTATACCGGTTAGCTTATCTTCTTTACTGATGAGTTTTATTTTTATAAATGATGGTCTATCAATTGAATGGCCAAATAAAGAAACCCTATCTGTTTTCTTAGAATATATGAATGTGCCTTTATGGATTTTAGGTTCAGCATTACCTCTTGCTACTTTGGCAACTGCTAACTTTCGTGCATTACAGTTCCAATCTAATTTGAATTACCAGAAAAGAACAATAGAAAGGCAAGAGTTTGAGCATAAAATAGATCTCTATCATAAAGAGTTAACTCTATTTAGAGAAAATTTCTCTGCAGTTATATTCAATGGTAACTTTAAATGCATTAGACCTGAAGATGCCACATTAATTTTTACACGCTTTTATCCAAAACCAACAAAAAAAGAAGATCCATACTTCGAGATAGATATTAAAAAAATAGAGTATATATATGAATTTATGAAACTATTCGAGGCTAAGGTTTTTGAGTTCGGGAAAATAGCAAACACTAAACGAAATAAACTGAAATTTATAAACTTATTGTTTCCCGACTTTTCGGAAGAGCAAAAAATAGAACAAAAGAATTCTATAAATATATATACCTTAAAAATAGTATATCTTTTAGGAATTATGGAAGCGACTCTTTTACAAGTTTGTCATGTTATAGGCATTCGCCACTTTTCAATTGGAAAAGAGCCTATTACTTTAATTATAAAATTAATTATAGATATTTACGCATTACAAACTAGCTTTCTTGACGATGGAGAATCTGAGTGTAGCTTTTATTTCTCTCAAAAAAGACAAAGTGCCTTAGTCGATATTTTAAATCTATGGATTAAATATAGTTCGATTTCTAATGTTAATAGAGATAAATATACCGCTGACGATTTCCGACATGAGTGTTTTATAACAGAAGTATTGAGAAATCAGCCTAGATAGAAGCTAATAATTACAAACGCATAAAATTTGAATTTCTTTTTAAAGAGTTATTTTTAATAAAAGCTAAATTATATTTTACGGTTAATTTCTTAAGTTTAATATGTAGTTAAAAATTTAACGCGAGTTGCTCAAATCTTTCATCTTGAACCTATTACCTTCAAGCTCCAGACACAAAAAAACCTTGTCACTTTCGTGGCAAGGTTTTTTTATTAAAGAGTCGTTGCTTATTTAGCTGTGAAGCTTACAGGGCGACGTTCTTTACGAGGACCGCTGCGCTTATCACCGCGTGCGCCGTCATCTTTATTAAAGCTGCGTTTCTTATCACCAGCTGGACGCTCAGAGCGTTCGCCACGTGGTTCAGCAGGACCTTGATCAGTTGTAATTGTTAAGCCCATAGGGCGTTTACAAATAAACACTTTTTGGAAGTGATCAAGTACATCTTTAGGCATGTTTTGCGGTAATTGAACCGTGCTGTGATTGTCGTGTAGACGAATATCACCAATAAACTTGCTTGAGATGTCAGCTTCGTTAGCGATAGCGCCAACAATATTTTTAACCTGAACACCATGTTCACGACCTACTTCGATACGGTAAGTATCCATAGGACCTGCATCACGGCTGTTACGTTCGCGAGGTTTACGCTCAGCGCGTTCACCACCACGTTCGCCGCCACGTTCGTTACGACGTCCACGGTCACCACGATCGTTGCGTGAATTGCGGTCGTTACGCTCGTTACGTTCACGAGGTTGAATTTTAACTTCTTCAACTTTAATTGGCGACTGTTGCTGTGCTAAACACAGTAACGCACCCGCTAAGCTTTCAAGAGGAAGGTCAAGTTTTTCAGCCATGTTAGTAGCTACTTCATTGAAGAACGTGATGTCTTTGTTTTCAAGCGCAATAGTTAATTTTGCTTGTAACGCTTCGATACGTTTTTCTTCAACAATTTTTGCTGTAGGTAATTCAACTTGAGCAATTTCAGATTTCGTATGACGAATGATATTTTTAAGTAAATAACGTTCATTATGTTTTACGAATAAGATTGCTTTACCAGTACGACCAGCACGACCTGTACGGCCGATACGGTGAACGTAGGCTTCAGAATCTTGTGGGATATCGTAGTTGATAACTAAGCTTAAACGGTCAACATCTAGACCACGTGCCGCTACATCTGTTGCAATAACAATGTTTAGCATGCCACTTTTTAAGCGATCTACAGTGCGTTCACGTGCTTGCTGGTTCATGTCACCGTTAAGTGGAGCAGCAGAGAAACCTTCGCGCTCTAATAACTCAGCAAGTTGTACTGTATCGTTACGCGTACGTACGAAAACAATAGCACCTTCATATTGCTCAGCTTCTAAGAAGCGAACAATTGCTTTATTTTTATGTACGCTTGCATTCCAAAACACTTGCTCAACAGATGATACTGTAGAGTTACGCGCAGAAATATGAACCTGTTCAGGATTGTTCATATACTTGCTGCTGATGTTTTGAATTTGCTTAGGCATAGTCGCAGAGAAAAGACATGTTTGCTTTTCGCGCGGTGTTTTTTCCATGATGCTTTCTACATCATCGATAAAGCCCATACGTAACATTTCATCGGCTTCATCAAGTACAAGTGCTTGTAGAGCATCAAACTTGATAGTGCCACGGTTAATATGATCGATTAAGCGACCTGGAGTAGCTACGATAACTTGCGCGCCACGACGAAGTGCACTTAGTTGGATACTGTAGCTTTGGCCACCATAAAGTGCCAATACTTCAATACCACGAACATGTTTAGCATATTGTTCAAATGCCTCAGCAACTTGGATCGCAAGCTCACGGGTTGGTGTGAGTACAAGGATCTGTGGCTGTTTCACAGACGGGTCAATATTATTTAATAGTGGTAGTGCAAATGCTGCGGTTTTACCTGTACCCGTTTGAGCTAGTCCCAGTACGTCCTTTCTTTCTAGCAATAACGGTATACATTGAGCTTGGATTTCAGATGGTGTCTTGTAACCCAACTCTTCAACTGCCTTCAAAATTGCAGGAGAAAGATTTAGAGATTCAAACGTGACTGGTTCTGACATTAATACGCCTCAACGAATTTAAAGAGGCGCGCATTATAAAGGATAAATGCGGTAAATGCTTGTAGAAATTACAACTAATTTATAGGTGATTGATGTTGGTCGAAATTTAACCAGCTAAGTAACTAGATTACTTAACTGGTTAACATATTTGATACAGAACTTATTGATAAAGTCCAAGATTCTCTTTGGCGTAGGCCTCAAACTCTGTAAAACCACCAATGTGTTTTTGGTCTACAAAGATTTGCGGCACTGTTGGGCAAGGTTTGCCGGCAGACTTTTCAAGATCTTCTTTACTTATGCCTTCTTTAATAATGTCGATATAGCGAAATTTAAAATCATCACGTTCATTTGATAGTTGCTCTGCTACGTCTTTAGCACGAACACAAAATGGGCAGCCTTCACGACCAAAAATTACAGTTAACATAGTGAACTCCTCAATTAAATTGCTACTAGTGTAACCATTTGAGTTAAATATTAAAGAGCAAACAAGCGATTAAGCTGTTCGCTTTTATTGATATGCCTTAGGGATCAGCGTTTTTAAATAATCGCTACTGTTATTGGGCGCTTAATGTGGTGTTAAAAGTAAAATAAATAATTTTTTGAAAAATCATCTTGAAAACACTTTTGCAGTCCATATATAGATAAGTAGAGGACGCCTGATGGGTCCTTGTTAAACAGAAGTAATTGAAATTTATATTATTAATTAAACTTCATTTGTGTTTGTTCATTAGAAAAGCACAACTGAAATAT
>NZ_JADYXA010000022.1:0-60631 GCF_015864495.1 Pseudoalteromonas sp. SWYJZ98
ATGTTCGTTAATCATAATGTGCCCTCAAACAAGATTTGAAGATCTGATCATGACATTGAGATTTAGTTCAAAAAAATCCCCGCTAATTTCTTAGCAGGGATTTGTGTATAAGAGACAGCTATAAAGCGGCTTTTTTGTATTTAGTTGGATGGAGCTTTACGCCCAACCTTCGTAGCGCTTACGACGTGACAGCACTATCGTTAATATAATACCTAAAAACAGGCCTAAAAACGCAATAGCACCACCGTAAGTCAGTAGCTGGCGTTTCTCTTTTGAGCTAGCAGCTTCTTTTTGAGTGCGCTCTTGCTCTAGCGTTGTTTTAAGCTTAGTAATTTGAGCAGATAACTGCAGATTTTGATCTGTTAAAGTTTGATTTTGTTCTTGTAGCTGTGGAAGTTCTATTTGAGCTTGACGTAGCTTTTCTTGCATAGTGCTCATTTCGCTACTTAGTGTTTTGTACTGTTGGTGTAAACCAGCTGTTTTAGTAATAAACTTAGTTTCTATCCAGCCTTCGCGGTCTTTATCATCTTTAATTTTTATAAAGCCGTTTTCTTCATTTGATAACAAGGTTAACTTTGTTCCAGCATCTACAGAGCCGAGTAGTCGATAATTTTTACTCGCCCCAGAGCGCATAAAAGTGTATAGATTATCGATAATATAAGCGGTGTTTGCATTCGTTGAATTTGCAGGTTGTGCTTCTTGTGCATAACTCATGAATGTGGTGGCTGTTAAAAGTAGCCCTAATAAACAATGTTTTAGCATTTATCTACCTTGTTGATCTAACTGCGTCCGTTATGAACGTGATTTTTATTTCACATAAGTAGTTAGATAGTATGGATTAAATAGATCAATAGCAAGACTGATATTGTAACCCAGTACGGTAACGCAGGAGTAGTTATCGAGTCCACTAGGTTACAAGCCTCACGCTATGATTAAATTGCTCCTAGATAGAACGAAATTTAATCCACAAAGGTCATCAGGCCCTAAAATAAGGTTAAAAAATTTGCATTGTTAAGGCGCTTTGTTTATTTTGAGCACTTATTTATTTTAAAGGTAATCCGCAAACCGAATGGATACTGAGATAGAACTGAAATTTTTGGTATCAGATGCCGTTATTCCACTGATCCCCTCGTTAATTACTCAATTTGCAAAAACGGTGAAGAATAAACCGTCTCGCAGCTTACAAAATGCATACTACGATACGCCAAGCAGAGAGCTTAGAGCGCTTGATATAGGCTTTAGAACGCGTTGTTCTGACAGCGAATGCGAGCAAACTATAAAGCTTGCAGGTGAAGTGGTAGGTGGTTTACACCAACGTCCAGAGTACAATTTACCAATTGAATCAAGCCGCCCTAATTTAATGGCGTTTGATGCTGATATTTGGCCTCATGGCATGCAAATAAGCGCCATCTCAAAAAACCTGTATCCAATATTTAGTACTAACTTTATTCGTCGTACTTGGTTAATTGAAACCGAAAGTGGCGCTAAAATTGAAGTTGTGCTCGATAAAGGTGAAATTGCGGCTTCGGGTAAAATTGAAATTATTAGCGAGCTAGAAATTGAGCTTGTTGAGGGCAGTCGTAATGAGCTGTTTGCATTTGCAGATATACTAGTTAGCCAAAACTGCATACGCTTGGGTTTGTATTCTAAGGCCGCACGTGGTTATCGACTTGCTGATGAAAAACCTTTAATGCCAAGTAAATCTATTGGTTTTGTACAATTACCAAAGTCGACTACTCAAGAACGTGCTTTAGTTGAAGCCATGAACTTTGGCATTCGCTTTGTACAAAAGCACGAGCAATGCTATTTCGATAAGCCAAGTTTAAAAACACTTAAACGCGTAACTGACGGTATCAGTTTAATCCGCCATACTTTTTGGTTATACGACGATATAGTATCTAAAGAAAGTACAGAGCATTTACGTACCGAACTTAAATGGTTATTAAGTGAATTAGCGTGGGTAGAAAACGCGATTCAATTAAAGACGTACACGTCTAAACGCCATGCTTTTTATAAAAAAATTAATGCGGCGCCAGCACTTGCTCAAGTCATTGGAGACTTAAAAGAGTTACAGCCAAGCATTGACGATATAAATGCACTGTTTCACAGCGCACGTTATAATCGTTTATTACTGTCGTTAACTACCTGGTTAATCGATAAGCAATGGCGTAAAGACTGGGGGCAAGCAGAGCTTCAAGCGGCTGAGCAAAATGTGTCGTCTATTGCCAATAGGCTTTTTAATAAAGACTGGAAAAACCTGCACGAGTTGCTCCCTAAAGAGCAAACCCTCGATGTCGCTTCGTATTTAAACCTGCGAACTCAGCTTGAAAATAGCCTACTAAGCGGTAACTGTTTAGGATCGTTATTTGATAAAGAAGAACGCCTAGAGTTTAGATTGCCTTGGCTTGATATTTCTCATGGTATTTATGAATTAAGTACGCTTGAGTATTTAAAGCAATTATGTGCAGGGCAAGAAGACGAACAGCTTGCTAAAATCCAGTCATGGCTTGAACAAAAGTCTGAATATTTGGTCAGTGCCATGGAGCAAAGTCGCCTTGCTTCACTTGACATAGAACCTTACTGGCAAAAATAAATGATGCGCTTTTGTAATAAAATTCAGTTGCAAAAGTGTTTATTCGTTATTTTTTTATTAGTTAGTTTTAACACTTACGCTGAGCCCATATGGCATTTGTATAAAAACAAAAATGGCGTAAGTGTGTATTATCAAAGCCACAGTGATAATACCTTTGAAGTAAAAGCGCAGATGAGCGTGAAAGGCGTATCCACCAATGAGTTTTTAGAATTACTTAGTGATACCGGTGCCGCACCCCAATGGCTCGAAAATATATCTCAGGTAAAGGCTATTAAGCACATAAGCCCATCAGAAAATTTAGTGTACAGTTATTTTAATTCCCCTTGGCCTGTTAGAGATAGCATTACTTATTCTTGTTATTCACAGTTAACTGCAAATAAAAGCCAATTGCTTATTAGTGCTCGCCCTAATAAGCAGCCCAAAAACAATGGCGTTATAAGAATTACTACTTTAAATGCACGCTGGCTACTGAGTGAGGACAAAGGCCGCCTTGATATTGAGTACCAAGTATATGCTTTGCCTGATGGGGCAATACCTACTTGGCTAAGCAATAAGGTCGGATTGAAAAGTACTTACACCACATTTATGAACTTGCATCATATGCTCACAGATAAAAAATACACTCCAAAACTACCTGAAATCAAAGCAGGTCAATGCTAAATATCGAATATATAATAATTTAATGGTGTGTTGAGTAGTCTTTAACTACGCTTAAGCAATAATGACACGCTATTATTTGGAGAATTGATGAAGTATTTAGTGGCTATATTATGTTTGATACACAGCTCATTCTTATTAGCTCAAGAATATACCTTTGGTAGTGCCGCAATACGAGCCGCAAAAGCTAAATACTATTTGGCAACCTTTGTTAAAGCAAGTAAGTAAGCAAACGGGAGTAACAATAAAGCTAATTACAGTTGAGTCTATTCCTGTATTTGAAAAAGCCTTTGCTAATGGTGAGTACGACTTTGCATATATGAACCCATGGCATAGTGTTGTAGCATACGAAAAACAGGGATATTTACCACTAATAAAAGATGCAGGGCGAAAGCTGCAAGGTATTTTGCTCGTAAACAAAGACAGTGATATTGATAATTTAAGCCAACTAGAGGGCGCTGAAATAGCATTCCCTGCACCTAACGCATTAGGTGCGTCATTATTAATGAGAGCTGATTTAGCATTGTTATACGGGCTAACAATAAAGCCTGTATATGTCCAAACTCATCCATCGGTATATTTAAATGTAGCACTGCACTCAACAATGGCGGCGGTGGTGTAATGGGCACATTTAAACAACAACCAGAAAGCTTACAAAATAAACTCAAAATTCTTTATAAAATGCATGAAATTAGTCGCCACCCAATTGTCGCCCAGCCAAGGGTTGATGCTGCAATACAGTTAAAAGTGCAACAAGCTATTTTAGATATAGGGGAAAGCCCAGAGCATAAACATTTGCTTGCAGGTATCCCAATTATTAAACCTAGTATTGCAACTTTAGCTGAGTATCAGCAGTTAACTCAGTGGGGCTTACGCTCTTTTTATGTTGAAAATTAGTGGGTTTCGTAGCCTAAGAGCACAAAGCTTTATTGTGGTATTGCTTTGTGGCTTGCTTATGGCCTGTCTTTTTATGTTTTACGCCTTACCGGAACAAGCGCGTTGGGTAAACGATGGCCTTTCAAAGGCTGCTCAGCGTTCTTTAGCGCAGTTATCGACTTCTATAACGACTCCGTTGTTAACTAGGCAATATGCAGAGCTATATGAAGAAATAGACAGTCAACTTCAAACTCGCCCTAATTGGAAAAGTATTAAAATTGTTGATGTTGATTCAAAAAACCAATTGTATCCGCTTGAGAATTGGGTTAGAGCAAATGAAAACGGCGACATGCTGTTATCTCAACAGGTGGTGTTTTTAGACAAACCGCTGGCTAATATTAGCTTGGTTGTTAATTTTACTAATGAAATTAACGAATCTTCAAAACTTCATTACACCTTAATATATATACAATTTATTATTTTAGTTATCGTTTTTATAGGTTTGGCTTGGCTGGTGGATTACAGGGTTACATCGCCTTTGAGGACGCTAAAACTTGGGTTTTCACGTTTAGCCAAAGGCGACTTTGATTGCCATATAGATAAACAACAACAAAATGAAGTGGGCAGTGTAATAAATGCATTTAATAATATGGTTGATGAGGTTGCGAATAACCATCAAAAATTAAATGCATTACGCATTCAAGCTGAGTCTGCAAGTAAAGCAAAGTCAGATTTTATGGCCAGTATGAGCCACGAATTAAGAACTCCATTAAATGCGATTTTAGGCTTAGCCCAGCTGTATGGATATGATGAGAGTGCTAATAAAGTACAAAAAGAAAACGCGAAAAGCATTTATCAAGCTGGAGAGCATTTACTATTACTCATAGACGATGTGCTTGATTTAACGGCTATTGAGTCGGGTAATATGCAGTTTAGTTTTTCTTATGTGCCTATTAAAAGCATATTAGAAGAGTCAGTAGAGCTTGTCACTGAGCTAATTAAAGGGCAATCAATAACACTGCAAACTCACGGTTTTGAGTCCTTAGAAGGATTGAGTATTTATATTGATCAGCGCTGCTTTAAACAAGTGATGCTTAACTTGCTTTCAAATGCGATTAAATATAACAAACTAAATGGCAGCATTAATATTAATTGTCGGGTGTTAAGTAATAAACAATGCGAAATAGATGTAATAGATACCGGATGCGGATTTTCTCCAGATGACATTTCTCGCCTATTTAAACCTTTTGACCGCTTAGGCGCTGAAACCAGTAAAGTAAATGGAACCGGTATTGGTTTAGTGATAACTAAGCAGCTGGTAGAGCGTATGCAAGGGTCTTTGAGCGCACAGAGCGAGCAGCACAAAGGTTCTTGTTTTACGCTAAACTTTAACAGTTTTAATCAAACTGACTTGCCAGCACAAGTGCAAGCCCCTCAAATAACACAGCAAAGCTTAAATGCGGTAACGCTTCCTACGCTTGAGGTTTTAGTGGCAGAAGATCAAGTTACAAATCAGCAAGTGTTAAAACAGCAATTAACTATGCTTGGAATGTGGTCTACTTTTGTAAGTAACGGTGAGCAAGCTTGGGAGGCCATACAAAATAAACGCTTTGATATTTTACTAACCGACATTCAAATGCCCTTACTCGATGGGTTAGGGTTAGCCAAAAAAATACGAGAAAAAACTCATTTTGATGAACTGATTATAATTGCAATTACGGCCAATATTACCAAAAACAACATAGATAATTGTTATGCTTGTGGAATGAATGGCTTTTTAACAAAGCCCATTGAGCTTGTTAAATTAAAGTCGTTATTGATGGAGCATTCTCAAACTATGGTCAATACACGTTCAGAAAAATCAGATGGTGAAAATATAGCTTCAGATAGTTTTGATCAATTAGATATTACGCTACTAAAAGCAATGCTTGGTGATGATCCTAGCGTACATTGCATGGTATTTAATGCGTTTTTACAAACAGCAGGGGAGCAAATTAAATTAGCTAACGCGTATGCTAAGAGTAAAAACTATGTTGGTTTAGCTTTTCAGGCTCATGCATTAAAGTCGTCTTCAAAGTCTGTGGGGGCTATTGAGTTGGCAAATATATGCCAGCAGATAGAAACACAGGCAGAAAACGAAACAGTCAAAAATGAATATATACAGCAGCTGGAAGAGCGCTTTAACGATGTAGTCACACAACTTAAAAGCTATTGTTTACGATATGAAAAACGCACATAAAAAATGGCTCTTAAAGAGCCATTTTTTGTTTTAGGTATATTAGTATTTAGCCGCTTGCCCTTTTTTGGGTAAAGCGTGCTGTATAAAGTCACGTAAATCGTTATTAGAGCTTTCTAAATCAGCGTGGCGAAGGTACATCATGTGTCCGCTTCTGTAGCCTTTAAAGCTCAAACGGTCTTTCATTTTACCGCTTGGGTCTAATTGCCATAACGTATATTTAGCGTCAAAGTAATTGGTTGCGCCATCAAAGTATCCTGATTGGATCATCACGTTTAAGTAAGGGTTTTGCGCCATTGCTAAACGTAGATTTTCGCCTGTATTATTACCGGTTCTATCCCATGGATGGACATTACCAAATAAGTTATATTTTACATCAGTTTTATAGTTTAACTCTTCACGTAAGTAGTGATTAATTGCAGGAGTGAAAGAGTGTAACCAAGAGGTAAGTTCAGCCCAGTAGTCTGGGGATTCACCTGTGCCTCGTTTATCTATTCCTAAATAACGAGAATCTAAGCGACCCACAGTTTGACCACGTTCACGTAGTAGCTCTTTCCAGAAAAACTGAGTTGGAATATCTAAGTTATTTTGCTCAACAAATTTTTCTGATAAGCCAGCGTAGTGCGCCATTTTTGTAATTATGCGTCGCTTTTCATCAGCATTAATAAAGCCACCTTTAGCAAGCGCAGGGATTAACTCATTTACAGTAAACTCTTCAACTTCAGGTAATAACTCATCAAGATCTTTAGCTTGTAAATCGGCGTTAAGTGCTTTGTGATACCAAGCAGTCGCTGCAAAGTAAGGTAGGCGGTTAGCGGCTTTAATCGGACCGTCGCGCTTAATACCAATATCGGTAGGTGATACGAGAACAACACCGTTTATGTACATCCACTGACTGTTTTGAAGCTCATGAGCAAGACCCGATACACGTGTTGTACCGTAGCTTTCACCAATTAAAAATTTAGGCGAGCGCCAGCGCTGGGCTCTATTTACAAAAGTATTTAACCACTCAGCAAGGTATTTAATATCGGCATTAACACCAAAAAATAGCTCTTTTTGTTTTGCTTTAGAAGGCAGTTCGCCTTTTTCGTTTTCAAGTACGCGTGAGTAGCCAGTATTTACCGGGTTTACGTAAACAATATCGGCAATATCAAGTACAGAATATGGATTGTCTTTTACGCCATAAGGTTGAATTGGATAGCCTTCGTCATCAATTTTTAATACGCGAGGGCCAGTATAAGCAAGATGCATCCATACAGAAGCCGAACCCGGCCCGCCATTAAATGAAATAAGTAATGGGCGAGCTGTCCTGTCGTCAACTTTGTCACGTGTGTAGTAGGTGTATTGTAGTGTAGCAACCGCGTCGCCTTTATCATCCCATACAGGTTGTGTGCCTGTAGCTACGGTATAACTAAAACGCTGGCCATTAATTTTAGCCTTATGTTGGGTAACTACTTTGCTGTCTACATCAATACGACGTTGGTTATCGGCAAGCGTGCTTGTACTAATTATTAATGCAATAACTGTTATCGGTAAACTGATAATACGACTAAGCTTCATTAGGTGTCCTTATTATTGTTGATACATCATTAAAGATAAAAATGAGTTAAATAACAAAAGTATTGAGACTAGTGGCCGATAATACTGGTTAAGTAAGGTATTAATACATTGAAAGACGCGTATTAATCGCTTTTATAGTTATTTTGGATTTACTTTCTTTATTTAGTTAATTGCAAAATTCAGGTATATTGCGGCCTACTTGTATTGATTTTTTATACAGGCTATCACCAAAAAAAAATCTAACGGATTACGCTTTCAAGCACAATAAGTGCACTCTACACCGGATGTTTATGACTAATGTTATTGCAGTAATTGCGTGGTATTTGTCGTTTTGTGGTAAAACTAATTAAAGGTAAAGAGAAGCTTTATGCAAAGAGTATTAGTGGTTGAAGACAGTAAAGTAGTGCAACAGGTACTTCGCCACTTAACTGCACAATACCTTGATGTGGCAATCGATTTTGCTTGGTCTTTAGCTGAATGTGCCACTTACGTAGAAAAATACGACTACACGCTTGCGTTAGTTGATTTAACCTTGCCAGATGCTCCTCACGGTGAAGTCGCAAAATATACTTTATCTAAAAAGATTCCTACGGTTGTTTTAACCTCAAAAATAGATGAGTACAAGCGCCAACAAATGCTTGAATTAGGTGTCGTTGATTATGTTATTAAAGATAATCGCGACTCTTACCATTACGCCGTTAAACTCGTTGCGCAATTACTCAGAAACCAAGGTTGTAAAGCATTAGTAGCAGATGATTCATTACTGAGCCGCTCGTTAATGAAGCAAATGCTTGAAAAGCAATTGTTTGATGTGACAGATGCCCACGATGGACAACAAGCACTCGAAATATTAAAAGCTAATCCTGATATAAAGCTACTTATGACCGACTACGCTATGCCTTCTATGGATGGCTTTGAACTTGTTAAAGCGGTACGTAACTTTAGAGGCCGAGACGACTTAGCAATTATTGGCTTGTCGGGCGCGGGGAAACATGGGCTATCAGCGCGATTTATTAAATATGGCGCCAATGATTTTTTAACAAAGCCATTTATGAATGAGGAGTTTCATTGTCGAGTACTTCAAACAATGGAGCAACTATCGTTAATTTCAGATATTAAAGAAAGCGCGCATAGGGATCATTTAACAGGGCTTCATAATCGACGCTATTTTTATCAATATGCAGAAAAGCTCCTTAAAAGTAAAAACCAGAAAAATACTCTCGCATTGTTAGATATCGATTTTTTCAAAAATATTAACGATACATTAGGCCATGAGGGTGGCGATCAGGCTTTAAAGCAGGTTGGTTCATTAATCCGTACTACGTTTTCAAAGTTTACAGTTGCACGGGTTGGTGGAGAAGAGTTTGCCATAATATTACCTGAGATAGAGCTTGAACGTGGTCGTGAATACTTTGAAGCATTTAGGAAAAAGCTGGCTAGTTACGATTTTTCTATCAGCGATAAATCAATTAAAATTACTACAAGTATAGGCTTGGCAGACTTTCAAGACACTAGCTTAACGCAGGCAATGCGTGTTGCTGATAAAGCATTATACGAAGCTAAAAACCAAGGTAGAAACTGCGTGGTATAGCCCTGTAATATAAAGCTAAGCATGCAATTAATATATTGCACGCACCAATGTAGATAACTTGTTAAATTAACGCACTTAATTGGTGCGTTTTTTTTGTTATTTAGTTTCTGTTTTACACTAACTTATTGTTTTAAAAGATATAAAAATAGTGGCACAAAGGTTGGATTGTTTAACCCAACAGGATAACAATAAAGAGTCCGAGGGGGCCGCTATGAAAATGATTAGTGCAATCATAAAACCATTTAAATTAGACGACGTGCGTGAAGCACTCGCTGATTTAGGAATTGAGGGGATGACAGTAGTTGATGTTAAAGGTTTTGGACGTCAACGAGGTCATACTGAGTTATATCGTGGTGCAGAATACCAAGTAGATTTTATTCCTAAGATCAAACTTGAAATTGCAACTCGTACTGAAAATTGTCAACGCGTTGTTGAAGCAATTACTAAAATTGCATCAACAGGTAAAATCGGTGACGGGAAAATTTTCGTGTACGACTTAGATCAAATTGTTCGTATCCGTACTGGCGAACTTGACGAAGAAGCAATTTAAGGGGGTCTCATGGAAAATACAATAATAGAACTAAAGTTTTCACTCGATACCTTCTATTTTTTAATATCAGGTATATTAGTAATGTGGATGGCAGCAGGTTTTGCCATGTTAGAAGCGGGCTTAGTTCGCTCTAAAAACACAGCTGAAATTTTAACTAAAAATGTCGCGCTGTATTCAATTGCATGTACGATGTTTTTATTAGTTGGCTACAACATTATGTATGTAGACAATGCCGAAGGTGGTTTTATTCCTTCAATAGGCGCTTTAATTGGCACACAAGCTGCTGATGCTGATCATTCTTTAGAATCTGACTTTTTCTTCCAAGTAGTATTTGTTGCAACGGCTATGTCGATTGTATCGGGTGCAGTTGCTGAGCGTATGAAGCTATGGGCTTTCCTTGGCTTTGCTGTAGTACTAACTGGTTTTATTTACCCTATTGAAGGTTACTGGACGTGGGGTGGTGGTTTCTTATCTGAAATGGGCTTTGTAGATTTTGCAGGTTCTGCAATTGTACATGGCGCAGGTGCAGCCGCTGCACTAGCTGGTGTATTAATCTTAGGTGCTCGTAAAGGTAAATATGGTAAGAACGGTGAAATATACCCAATTCCAGGTTCAAACTTACCACTTGCTACACTAGGTACATTTATTTTATGGATGGGTTGGTTTGGCTTTAACGGTGGTTCTCAATTACTACTTTCGGATAAAGAAAACGCAACTGCAGTAGGCCAAATATTACTTAACACCAATGCAGCAGCTGCAATGGGTGCTATTGCAGCACTGTTTGTATGTAAAGTACTTTGGGGTAAATCAGATTTAACAATGGTCTTAAATGGTGCATTAGCTGGCTTAGTTGTTATAACTGCAGACCCTCTATCACCATCACCATTAATGGCATGTCTACTTGGTCTACTTGGTGGTGCACTTGTTATATTTAGTATCATAGCACTTGATAAAGTTAAGATTGACGATCCAGTGGGTGCTATCTCTGTTCATGGTACGTGTGGCGCATTAGGTATTATGTTAGTACCGCTAACCAATGGTGACGCAAGCTTTGTTAATCAGTTAACGGGTCTAGTATGTATTCTTGCCTTTGTATTTGTAGCATCATTTATTGTTTGGACTGTGCTTAACAAAACAATGGGTATACGAGTAACCGAAGAAGAAGAACTAAACGGTATGGATCAACACGATTGTGGTATTGAAGCCTACCCAGAGTTTGTTTCTGTTCGAAATAGCTAATAGTTTATTTAAATAATAGTGTGTTTACACAAAGCCCTACTTCGGTAGGGCTTTTTTTGTTTCAGGGGGGGTTAACTTTTCGGATGTTAGGATATATCCAATATGCTAAGCTCACACTCGTGAATAACCCTTGGAATAAATTACACTTAAATGGCCGACAATAAAAAAACACCTACCAGTAAACCTGCAGCTAAACGTGCAAGTAAATCGTCAAGCACAACAAAAAAAAGCACCTCAAAGAGCAGTAAAAAAACAGTGAAAACCACTGTTAAACGCTCTTTTATGAGAAAAACATGGTCAGTGTTTTGGAAACTAAGCTTGGCTGTTTTTATTGCAATGGCAATGTACTTCATTTATTTAGATTCAAAAACAACGCGTATATTTGAAGGTAATAAATGGCAACTTCCAGCGCAAGTGTATGCTCGTTCTATGGAGTTTTATCCGGGGCAATTTTTATCAAGCCAGGAAGTAGTGTTTGAGCTAGAGCGTTTAAATTATTCATCTGTTAATAGATTAAGCAGAACAGGGCAGTTTGTTAAAACAGCAGATAGCATCAAGATTTATCGCCGTGATTTTGAATTTTATGATGGCCTTGAAGAATCACATATTATTGAACTTCGTTTTGCAGGGCAAAAAGTTGCGACTATTAAAGATAAGTTCGGCAGGCGTTTAAACTCTGCTCGCCTAGAACCTGTGCAAATAGCGCGAATTGGCAACGACTCTAAACAAGATAGAGAATTTGTACCGCTAGATAAGTTCCCAGCCATGCTTAAAGATACGCTACTGGTGGTTGAAGACCGTGATTTTTATGATCACCATGGTGTGTCGGTGTTTTCTATTTTACGTGCGCTTTATTCAAATATTAAAGCGGGACGCACCGTTCAAGGTGGCAGTACGCTTACTCAGCAATTAGCTAAAAATATTTACCTCACGCGTGAGCGTTCTTTAGTACGAAAAATAAATGAGGCCTTTATTGCCCTTATTTTAGATTATCGCTATTCAAAAGATCAGATATTAGAAGCTTACTTAAATGAGGTATACCTAGGGCAATCATACAACCAAGGTATCCATGGTATGGGGCTTGCCTCTGATTTTTACTTTTCAAAGCCTGTAGACGAGCTTGAGTACGATCAAATTGCTCTGCTGGTGGCAATGGTTAAAGGCCCATCTTATTACAACCCACGTCGTTATAAAGAGCGCACAATGGAGCGCAGGGACTTAGTGCTACGTCTAATGGTCGAAAATAAGTTACTTAGCACAAAAGAGTACCGTGCATCGCTTAATCGCCCAATTGATATTGCGCCAATGAAAGCCAGTTTACAAAAATCATACCCAGGCTATTTAGAGCTAGTAAACAGAGAGTTAAATGAATTATTACCTGATCAGCAAACACTTGATGCAGGCGTAAGAGTATTTACTTATTTTGACTTGCAAAAGCAAACAGCAATGGAAGAGTCGATTGAAAAGAGTTTACCGTACTTGGAAAATCGCCCTAGAACTGAAAAACTAGAAGCAGCCATGATCTCTGTTAATGTAGAAAAAGGCGGTGTTTCTGCACTTATTGCTGGTCGCGATGTTCGATATTCAGGATTTAACCGTGTTTTAGACACAAAACGTAATATAGGCTCGCTTGTAAAACCTGCCGTGTATTTAACCGCACTGCAATTGCCACATTATAATTTAGCTACTTTGCTTGATGACTCGCCAGTACAGGTCACAAATGAGCAAGGTAAAGTGTGGCAACCAGAAAATTTTGACCACCAATACCGTGGTGCAATTGCGCTTTATAAAGCATTTAGTAACAGTATAAATATCCCAGCGGTTAATTTAGGCCTCGATGTAGGTGTTGATAAAGTAGTAAATACATTGAAAGGTTTAGGCGCAACAGGGGCGATAGACGGATACCCATCGCTGCTTTTAGGGGCTGTTGAAATGTCGAGTTTTGAAGTGGCTCAGCTTTATACAACAATTGCTGCAGATGGCGAATATAAAAAGCTCACTGCAATTTCGGCATTAACTGACTCGGTTGGTAAAGTACTTTATAAGCATAAAGTAAATGCAGAGCCTCGTTTTGATAAATCTGCAATGTATATGACCAAATACGCGATGAAACGCGTAACGAAAGATGGCACTGCTAAACGCTTAAATTTACACTTTCCGTCAATCCAGCTCGCTGGTAAAACAGGGACCAGTAACGATTTACGTGATAGTTGGTTTGCAGGCTTTGATCAAAATACAGTGACTGTTGCGTGGCTTGGTCGAGATGACAACAAAAGTACGGGGTTAACAGGCAGTGTGGGAGCGCTTGAAGCCTATATACGTTACTTAAAGCCACTTAACCCACAAGCAATAGCTGATACGCGTCCGCCATCAATACGCTGGGCATTTGTAAATGAGCAAACGGGTAAGCAGGCACCACCAGGATGTGGCAAGGTGATTCAGCTACCGCTTAGGGCGAGTGAGTTCGAGCCTAGGCCGCAATGCATACGTTAATTTAAGATTACTTTAAACAACAAAGCCGCTTATTTAGCGGCTTTGTTGTAAGTTGTAGTTAACGCTTAAGATTTAAAAAACTGCATTGATTTGGTTAAATCATTAGATAAGCGACTTAATTGCTGTGCATCTTGTAGCGTTGATTGAGCCGATGTTAGCGTTTGATCTGCTAAATTACTCACTTCTTGCGAATCATTTAATGCTTGTGTTGTTGCATTTGATTGCTGTTTAACACGCTCTGCAATTACTTCACCTTGATGTTTAATATCGCCCATACTTTGCTCTGCACTTTGCAATACTTCATTGGTTTGATTGGCTGCTTTTACTGATTGCTCCATTTTTTCAACACTTGAGTGCATTTTTTGCTGGGTGTCGTCAGATGCTTGTTGTAAAGAGCTAATAATTTGATGTATTTCTTGGGTTTGTGTTTGTGTACGCTGAGCAAGTGTTCTTACCTCATCAGCTACAACGGCAAATCCACGGCCATGCTCGCCGGCTCGCGCGGCTTCAATAGCGGCATTAAGTGCAAGCAAGTTTGTTTGATCGGCTATTTCACTGATCCCTTTACTTACTTTGCTAATTTCTTGGCTATCTTGTGCTAGTTTATCGAGCGCTTGTTGGCTCTCTGCAAATTCAATTTGAAGGTCTTGCATATATTTAGCAAGCTCCATTGTATTATCTGAACCTTGTTTCACATGAGCTGCAGCATCTTGCGCGGTAAGCGTAGCTTGATGCGCTGACTCTTCAACTGCAAGTGCGTTTTGAGCCATATCGCTTAGTGCATTATAAATGGCATTGACTCGAATTTGCTGTTTTGAAACATCATTGCTTGTTTCGCTACTCGCATGTGATAGCGATTTAGTTGCGCCGCATAGCTCTTCTGTACTTGCTTTAACATCAAATAATAAATGTGAAAATGCATTAAGTAATGCGTTGTAGCGCGATGCAATAATTCCCATTTCATCATTAGTACTCGAATCGATAGTTGCATTTAAGTCGCCATTCGCGGCTCTATTCGCGGCATCAGCAAAGCGATTAATGGTATCAACAACTGCAAAATAAAAACCAATTATCAAATAAAATGCAAATAGCAAACTGATCAATGAAGCAGCTAAAACAAGATTTCGTGTCCACTGTTGAGTTTGTAGTTTTGCCTCTATAAGGCTCTCAAGTGTTGGAATGCTCTTACTAACAAATTGATTAATACTACTGTGAACGTTGTTTGTTAGCTTAGTGAACTCTGCTTGAGTTAATAGAATATCGTCTGGTTCAAGTAGTTTTTCATCTATCGCTTTTTTAAATGCTCCCACAGCACACTGTGTAAATTAGTTAAAGGAGGCATGAGCGCTTTGTTTACTGCTTTATCTGCATTGGTGGCTACGTTGAGTATTTTATCGAGTTGTTTTTCGTATAAAGGAAGTGACTTACTAAAATTTGAAAGTGCTATAAACGTATCAGGCGTAAAACGGTTACTAGCTAAAACAGTATTAGCGCTTTGCGCTGTTGAGTTTATTTGCATTATAAGTGCAGGAATTGGCGTGACTAAAGAGCGGTTTACATAAGCGCTTGCTAATTGACTGTCTAAGGCTAGATTTGATTGAATAGAAACAAGTTCAAGTACTTCATTTGCTTGTGTGTCTTTTATATCAAAGCCGAGTGAGCGAGCTATTTTTATATTTTGATTCGTATCTCCCTGCATTTGATTTGAAAGTATAGCTCTGTAGACTTTTAAGCCTTGCTGCTGCATTTTTGAAACAGTAATACTTTCACTTAATAACGAGAATAAAAAAAACAAACTAAGTGCTAGAGGAACGAGTAAAATTCCAAACATTAAGCTGATTTTAGTTTTGTATTTTAAGTTTGCCATTAGCTGGATAGCGGGAAAAGAAAATTGGCGTAATCCTGACATAAGGCTCTCTTGTATTTTTTGTAATAGAGTAAAGGTGAATAGACCTTGTTATGCTTAATTATCATTCATTTATAGTACATTACAAATAAAAAAAGCCCTTTCGGGCTTTTTTCAATCTTTAGTCTTAATTACATACTTAAAAACAAGTGATTACAAATGTATAAATAGTAATTTTTAGCTTAAAGTTTAGCAAACGAGCGTTCCGCTGCCGCTATTGTGTTTTTTACTTCTTGCTCAGTATGCGCAGCACATACAAAACCAGCCTCAAATGCTGATGGGGCAAGGTAAACGCCTTCTTCAAGCATAAGGTGGAAAAAACGTTTGAAGCGCTCTAGGTCACACTCAGTTGCTTGCTTGTAGGTTGTTACTTTTTCAGCATCAGTAAAAAAGAATCCATACATGCCGCCCGCATAGTTAGTTGTTAGCGCAACACCGGCTTTTTTAGCACCAGCTTCAAAGCCTTCACAAATTGCTTTTGAAATAGCTTCTAACTTATCGTGAAGGCCAGGCTCACTTAATAGCTCAAGTGATTTTAAACCTGCAGCCATTGCAATAGGGTTACCAGAAAGAGTACCTGCTTGGTAAACTGGTCCTACAGGCGCAATGTAATCCATTATTTCAGTTTTACCACCAAACGCGCCAACTGGCATGCCGCCGCCAATTACTTTACCTAAACACGTAAGATCTGGTTTAATGTTGTAATAAGCTTGTGCACCGCCAAGTGCAACACGAAAGCCTGTCATTACTTCATCAAAAATAAGTACTGATTTATATTCGTCACACACATCACGCAAACCTTCTAAAAAGCCAGGCACTGGTGGAATACAGTTCATGTTACCGGCTACTGGCTCTACAATAATACAGGCAATTTCGTCTGCGTATTTTGCAAAAATAGCTTTTACTTCATCTAGGTTATTAAACGAAACTGTAAGTGTATGCTTAGCAAAGTCTTCAGGAATACCTGGAGAATTAGGCACACCCATTGTTAGCGCACCAGAGCCTGCCTTAACTAATAACGAGTCAGCGTGACCGTGGTAACAACCTTCAAATTTTAATATTTTATCGCGACCGGTAAAGCCACGTGCTAAACGAATTGCACTCATTGTTGCTTCAGTGCCTGAGCTAACCATGCGTACTTTTTCGATTGATGGAACTAGCTCTTTTACTTTTTCAGCCATTAATATTTCGGCTTCAGTTGGTGCGCCATAGCTAAGGCCATTTTCTACAGCTTCGTGTACAGCTTGTTTAATTGCAGGGTGATTATGGCCCATGATCATAGGCCCCCAAGAGCCAACATAATCAATGTAACGATTACCGTCGGCATCAAATGTAAACGCGCCTTCTGCTTTTGTAATGAATAGTGGCGTACCGCCTACACCATTAAAAGCACGAACTGGTGAGTTTACGCCACCAGGAATAGAAGCTTGGGCGCGTTCAAATAAGTCTTGGCTAATTGTCATGAAAAATCCTATAAATTGTCACTTAAAAGGGGGTTAGCTGTCGCGTTTGCGGCTAAACCAAGGTACGTCTACTTCATACTTATCGACTTTGTTTTCTACGCCGAGTGTTAAAGCAAACAGTGCCATACGAATTAATACGCCGTTTTGTACCTGGCGAAATATTGCTAAATTGTCGTTACTGTTTAAGTCGTTATCAAGCTCGTTGGCTTCTAAGCGACTGTCACGTGGAAGAGGATGCATTAATACAGAGTTAGGCTTACAGTGAGCGCTGTAAATAGATTGGCTAATCCTAAAGCCGCCACGGTATTTATTTGCTTCTTCTTGCGATGGAAAACGCTCTTCTTGAATACGTGTTTGGTAAACAATATCGGCTGCTAAATTGCCTTCCATCTTATTTACTAGCTCAATTTTATGGCCAGCATTTTCTACTGCATCTAAAATGCTTGTTGGCATTTGTAAGCCATCAGGCGCGACCATCGAAAACTTTACGTTTTTATAATGGCACAATAGTTTAGATAAAGAATGCACTGTGCGGCCATACTTTAAATCGCCCACAAGCGCTATATGCATACCATCAATATTTTGACCAAAACGATGTAATTCGCGCTCAATGGTTAATAAGTCAAGCAATGCTTGAGTAGGGTGCTCATTTGGGCCGTCGCCGCCATTAATAACCGGCACAGTACAGCCATCAGCAAATTCACTTACTGAGCCTGCATCAGGATGGCGCATAGCAACAGCGTCAGCATAAGCTGAAATAACGCGGGCGGTATCGTAAAGAGACTCACCCTTAGCAAGGGCTGAACTTTGCATACCTGTAGTTTCACGTACGCCACCGCCAAGTAAATTAAAGGCGGTGCCAAAGCTAACTCGTGTACGAGTGCTTGGTTCAAAAAACAAATTAGCTAAAATAGCGCCTTCTAGCACCGTAGTTTGCTTTTGCTTTTTAGCATAAGGCTCCATTTTTTTTGCTACTGCAAAAATACGTTCAATGCAGTCTCTGTCTAGCTGATTTACAGACAGTATATGCTCACCTTGGAAACTTAACATGGGGTTATTCCTAATCAATCAAATGGGCGCGATAATCCATAAATGGAGCACGCAATCGCGCGTGTTAAAGCAAGTATTGTAAATTGCAGCGAAGTTTAACATGCGCCGCAAAGCTTGTACCAACCGGCATAGATATTTGAGCAATTTAGCGCATTAAATTTCACTATAACGTTGTTAAAAATTTTTAACCTAGAACAACTAGATAAAAAATTTTGCCAAGCTCTAGCGTAATTTTCTAAACGTTAAATAGACCCCATATAAGCCGATTGGTATTATAAATTAGGTTTTATTACCGCAAGCGCCACTATGATGAGCAACGCAATAACTGGGAGCTCGTTAAAAATACGGTAAAAGCGATCTGTCTTAGTGTTGCGGTCATGTTTAAAGTCATTTAATAACTTAAAACAGTAGCCGTGGTATATATATAATATGATCACCAGCACTAGCTTATAGTGCAACCACATACTGTATCTAAACCAATCACGACCATATTCAACAATGGTCAATACACCAAATACAGCGGTTAATACAGCAAATGGGGTAACGAAATAAAGTAGTCTGCGCTCCATAACTTTTAACATAGAGTTGCATGATCTTTCCTCGCTCATAGCGTGATATACAAATAATCGAGGCAAGTAAAAAATACCGGCAAACCACGCAATCATAAAAAATATGTGGAGTGTTTTATAAATCAATAATGCGCTCATAATAGTCCTTATTGTTTAAAGTAAGCTGTTACGAATGGTTAAAATATGATGAATTTGATCCCAGCGTAATAGCCCCATAATTTGTTGATTATCTAAAAGGTTATAAACGTAAAGCGCGCCACTTCTTTTATCTTTTAGGATATCGAAAGCATCGGCTAGGGTGGCCTGACTACTGATGCCTTGCAAGCTAATATAATTTATATTTATTGTTTCATTAGACATTAGCGTTAAATCGTATTCAGCGAGACGATAGCCATTTTCTTCGTCAAAAACAATTAACGGAGTTTGGCTATCCATGGCATCTAATGTGCTTTTTATTTGCACTTTGTCGTCTGAATAAAGCAATTTAAAGTCTTCATCCATATCATCCATTATCCCCACTTTTTGTAATGCTTCGGTAGCGGGAGATACATGGTACGGTAATCCCTGAAAATCTAGTTGCTGCAAAAATATGGAGCGATTTCCAAAAAACTGTAATGCTGTTACATAGGCCGTGGTGATCACAAGCATAGCTGGAACAATTATTTCAGGTGACGATGTAAGCTCCATGACCGTTGTTAAAGCAGCTAGTGGTGCATGCAATGTGGCGGCCATTAATCCGGCCATACCTAACACGCCATAAGTACCCGCTATATCAGTGCCAGGACTAATAAACTGAGCAAAAAAAGCCATTAGAGTACCAATTAATACGCCAAGCCCAATTACCGGACCAATTAAACCACCTGGTATACCCAAACCGATAGCAAACAATGTAGCAAGTAGTTTAGCGATTAAAATAGTTGTGAGTAGCTTCACGTCATCAGGAGATTCAACCGCGATAGTTATTGCGCTCATACCAGAGCCCATAGCATGAGGCACTGCGTAAGCTATTAAGCTGGCAATGCATCCTGCAATTAATAAACGAGGGAACATACTTAAAGGTTTAAATGTTTTAATAATTAGCATTAAGTTTTGATTAAAGCTAAATGCAATAGCACCCAGCGCCATACCGCATAATATTAAATAAGGGTAATGCCAACCACTCAATGGCGCTATGGTAATGAGTGCAAGCTCTGAACCTTCACCAAAAACAAACTGTGTTGCCAGTGCGCCAGTAACAGCGGCAAGCATGATAGGTACAAATATATGTACTTTATATTCACGAAGTACCACTTCCATTACAAAAATAACGGCTGCAAGTGGAGTATTAAACGACGCGGCTATGCCTGCCGCTACTCCACAACCACTTAGAGTACGCATGGCATTATGCGGTAAATGTAGCTTATCTGCCAAAATACTCGCCCCCGTTGCGCCCATATGCACGGAAGGCCCTTCTCGGCCAACTGAAAAACCGCTAATGAGAGCAAGTGCGCCACCAACAAATTGATTAACCGTATTGTATAAAGGCATTTGCCCGTAGTGACGTTTAATTCTGTGTATAACGAAGGGGATACCCAAGCGGTAATGTTTAAACCCAGTAAAGGCAGCAAACGTGGCTATTAGTAATGCAGCAACTAAAGGCATTAGTACACGTTCAAGTGTTGGTAGGGTAGTAAAGTCGTCAGGTGTTTCTAAAAATAAGCTTTGGAAAAACAGAATGGTTAAGCGAAATAAAATAATAAAAAATGCAGCAATTAATCCGGCAACTACGCCTAATAAGCATAATTGTACAGATGTTTTAGGTTTTGCCAGCCGACGCCTGAGTTGCTCAAGCCACATGCATAATTCCTCGCTGTATTTTTCAGCAGCATTTTAGCAAAAGAGTTTAGCTAAGTCCTTGTGATTTTGAAATTTTCGTAACTTATATTAACAATTTGCAGTGAAGATTAAGACCTATTGCCTATAACTAAAATATTTAATGAGTTTATAGCGTATAAAGGTCGCTTTTAGTTTGCTTAAGTATTATTTTAGCTAGTTAATGTTTGGCCACTTTTTTACTAATTTATAGGTATAACTTAGAGGAAAGAGTTGTTTTACTATACTTGATTAAAACACTCGGGTATTAGATAATCACGCCATTGCGATATTGAGGGTTTTAAAATGTCTGAAGAATTACCAATTAAGTTCAGCGATGCAGCTGCTGTTCGTGTTAAACAGTTAATCGACGAAGAAGAAAACCCAGACTTAAAACTGCGTGTTTATGTAACAGGCGGTGGTTGTTCTGGTTTTCAATATGGTTTTACTTTTGATGAAAAAGCTAATCCTGGCGATTTAGAAATTGTAAAAAATGGTGTAACACTCGTTATTGATCCAATGAGCATTCAATATTTGGTTGATGGTGAGGTTGATTACACTGAAGGATTAGAAGGCGCACGCTTTTTTGTATCTAATCCAAATGCAACAACAACTTGTGGTTGTGGTGCAAGCTTTAGCGTTTAACAGCTAAACGCTAAATAGAATAAAGCCGCTTTTGCGGCTTTTTTAATGCCTACAAATCGGTTGGTGCGTATTCGGTAATTTGCATTATCAATACAAAAAAGCCGAGCACAAAGGCTGAAAACGCTAAAATATACATAAAGCCTTTTTTACCTTGTTTAATTGGTACGCCGTTGTGGCGCAAAAAAAAGTACCAACCTAAACACAACACGATAGGTAATAAAAAAAGAAGTCTGAACATTACTTGGCCTTTTTAGTGCAAATTATTGCTTAATAATAAACGTGTAACATTAAAAAGGAACAAATATGTTATAAATATTTTTAAGCTGTTTTATGAAGGTAATATTATTTTTTAATATTTTCTGATAACTTAGGTCAAATATTCAGTGTTTATAAATGTTCGTTCAGGTTGATTTTGTACCGAGTATGTAATTAATTATTTAACCAAAGTGTTAATAGTATATAATGTATCCAAGAATGAGACGGGCAAAATTTCATTCTCAATAAAAACAAATCTTTACCATATTATTAGCGTAGTTTTTAGCTGTGTTGGTGGAGTGAGTAGCAACACATGCTTTATTAAGCAATAGCTTGCTATTGAAAGTATGACTGCTTACCTGCCTACGGCTATTGATGGAAACTACTGCTTTAATGGGTACGTCAAATCATCTAGTAGGAGATGTAAAATGATGGGCAAAACAGTTTCTTCTGAAGAAAATGCAAAGCTAACAAAGTGGCTTAAAACTAAGCGCCATGAAAAGGGTCATACAATGCGAAGCCTAGCACAAGTGCTTGGAACGCCTCATTCGTTTATCGGCAAGATTGAAAATCAAGAACGCCGTTTAGATGTAATTGAGTTTGTTCGCTATTGTACAGCTCTAGAAGTTGATCCACATGAAGCACTTAGCTTGCTAAAAGTAGATTAACTCAATAATTGCTTAGTACACTCTAAGGGGCACTTGATAGTGCTAAGCAATATGTTAATGCAGGGATGCATTAAATATTTTTGTGGTAATTCTTCTCAAGCTCATACAACTTATGCCTAATCAGATATAAAAATATCAACGAAGGTAAAACCATTAAGGCTGTTAAAATAAAGAACAGCGACCAATTTCCCATTAACCAATCATCAATTACTACACCACTGTAGCTTGAAAGCAATGTTCGTCCTAAATTCCCTAATGACGCCAGTAATGCATAGTGCGTTGCACTAAATGCTCTATCGCATAACATCGATATAAAGGCCACCATAGCGACCAACGACCACGCTTGCGTAAAGCCATCAATAACAATAGCAAAGGCATACAGCCTTAGGTCAGGGCCAACTAAAGCAATCCACGAGAAGGCTAAGTTTGAAGCAGCCATTGCAATACCACTTACAAATAAACCCTTAACAATGCCATATTTTTGATTAAATAAACTGCCAACAAAGGTAAATATGATTGTAAGTACCGCTGTACCTACCTTCGAAAATGTAGCTATATCGCTATTACTAAAACCAATTTCTTTATAAAACACAATCGACATGCGCCCTAAAAACGCTTCGCCTATTTTAAATAAGAAAATAAACGCAAGTAATGCTAGTGCTGTTTTAACGCCATTTTTAGTAAAAAAAGCTCTAAAGGGATCAATAACGGTTACCGCAAGCCACGCAACAGTTTTTGTTAAAGGAGTTTGTTTTGTAGAGGACAGTTTTTCAAGGTACACACGCTCAAGTTCAGCATGTACTGCTTCGCGGTTAGTTTCGGGCTCTTTTGCAAACAGTGCTCCACTCATTAACAGCAGCATTACGGCAGCTAAAAAGTAATAAATTTGTGGCCAGTCGAGCGAGGGGATATCGGCCATGTAAAATGGAATGGCGCCTAAAAGTGCATAACCTGTCCACCAACCAGAAGTTGCCATGGCGGCTGCAGCGGTTGCTTTGTGTGATTCGCTTTCGTTTAGGGTGTCTATTCTAAAGGCATCAATAGCAATGTCTTGAGTAGCCGAAGCAATGGCGATTAATAAACAAATCGCAGCAACAATTGCCAAATTAGCTTTTAAATCAAGCCCTGCTAATAGCAAGGTGCCAATAAAAATAAAACTTTGGCAAAATAGTATCCAACTGCGACGTTGGCCTAGCCATTTATATAAAATAGGAAGTTTTGTACGGTCAATGAGTGGCGACCACAAAAAGTTTATGCTGTAAGCGCCAAATACAATGCCAAATAGGCCTATCATACTGCGACTTAGCCCTTCATCTTTTAGCCAAGCAGACATAACAGAGCCAATTAAAACCCACGGAAAACCGCTACTCATACCAAATATGAAAATGTGGATTAAGCGTTTGTCTTTAAAGTAAGAAAAATATTCGCTAATAGAGAGAGATTTGCTCATAGGGCCTTCATTGGCTTTGATGCAGAGCAGCTAAGCTGCTCTTAAAAAATTATAGTGGGACTTGTTCAAGCACTTTAATATTTAAGATGACAACAGGTTTTTTAGGTACGAAATCGTAGCCAATTTTTTCATTAAAACCGGTTTCAACAGTCATAATTTTATCAAGCGTGTCGTAACCATCCATTACGCTACCAAATACTGCAAAGCCCCAATCTTTCCCTGGATTTAAGTGATCGTTATTATCCATATTAAAAAAGAATTGGCGAGTTCCTGAGTGCGGTTGTCTATCTTGATAGGCCATAGCAATGCTATACATATCGTTTTTTAAACCGTTACCGCTTTCATTAAAAATAGGGTCATTTTCATGTAGACCATCATAGTCTTTATCGTAACCGCCACCTTGAATAACAAAGTCGCGATCATTTTCTACATCGCGCTCAATACGGTGAAAAACGCTACCTTGATAACTTTTATCTGACACGTAAGTTAAAAAATTATTGACTGTGATGGGCGCTTTAGAGCGATCCAGCTCAACCACGATGCTACCCATTGACGTTACAATTTCTACGCGTGGAAAAATGTTGTCCTTTTGCACAAAGCGGCCTTCTTGGGCTGCTAAGCTACTTACACTAAAGAATAGGCCTAAGCAGATTAAAAAAAGTCGTTTCATAGTTAACCTTCTAAAAATTCTATTAATTCAGGGTCAGATACAATGCGGGTAATAACTTGCTCAGTCAACTTATTGAGCTGACCTTCTATTTTTGCTTGCTCATGACTAAATGGGCCTTCTAAATTAGCACTACCTCTATACACTTTACTAAAGTTACTTGAGGCGCGAATAACACGCACGCCAAGTTCTATGTGGGCTTCGCTGGTATGGCTCACTAGCTTTTCGGTTACAACAGCTTGCAATGCATGAATATCTACTTCAAAGCGAACAGTTGCTAAGTTAGAAATACTGGCTCCATTGCGGCTAAGGGCGCTGTCTAACACACTTTTAATAGAGCTGGTAATGCCTTGGCTTGCAAAGGTTTTAGTTTTGTCTGACTCAATAAGTTTAAGTGTTGATGTATCGCCACGTAAATCAATTACACTAGTACTTAAGCTACTATTTATAGTGCTAATTTGACCATTTTTATAAACAGGGTTAAGTATTACTTGGCTAGGCTGATTCGCGCAGCCACCAAGTATCAGTAATACACAACACCCAATTATAATGTTTGTTAATTTCATTTATAGCATTCCACTATTTTTTGTTGCACTTAAAACGACAAACTTTTTGTTTGAACCTAACAACTTACAGTTGCCGAACATACGGTTTAATTTATCATGATAATCTAAATGACGATTACCAATAATACGCAGCTCGCCGCCTTCTTTTAAAGTATCTTTTGCTTGTTTAAACATTTGCCAAGCAATATGGTCGGTAACGGCCTGAGCTTGGTGAAATGGAGGGTTACAAAGCACCATATCTACACTGTCTCTTTCAAAGCCTGTTAAACAGTCGTTTTCGATGAACTCGCAGTTATCAAACTTATCGCCTAGGTTAATTTCTACATTTAACCGAGCCGACTCTACTGCCATGTAAGACTCATCAACAAAAGTAACTGATGCATTAGGGCAACGAGCAAGCGTCATTAATCCAACAACTCCGTTACCACAGCCTAAATCAATAATGCTTTTAGCTTTTGGTGTTTCTGGTAAGTAGTTAAAAAAGAAGCGTGCACCAATATCTAACGAATCACGCGAAAACACATTTGCATGGTTTGTTATATTAAACTCAGTACCTTCAAGCTCCCACGTTACAGGGAAATCTGCTGCTTTATATCCGCCTTTAGCTGTACTTAATATAAGACGGGATTTTTTAACTGCTAGGCTAGTTTTTGTTTCACCAATAAATTGCTCAAATGATTTTATTGTTGAGTTATGAATTTCTTTTGTTTTACCTGCGGCAATTACTGGCGTACCAGGTGCAAGGACTTCACTGAGCTCACTTAACTGAAACTGTAAAAACCCCACATTACGAGGGATTTTAATAAGTACTAAATCAACATCCTGTGGTAATGCAGACAAACTATCTAATTGTGTAAAATCTGCTGTAGGCAGTTTGTTTTCTTGTAAGTTATAAGCCGCAGCTTGGTGGCTAATATAAGAATCGTTAACTGAACAAACCGTTAACTTATTAAAATAACAAGCAAGTGCACCAAAGCTATCGTTTAAAATAAGCAATGAGCGACAATCAGGGTGATGTTCGTTAACATAATTGATAAGGTACTCATCTGCCGAATCCCACGCTTGTAAGCTGCGGTTTTTTTGATCCAAAGGAAAGCGTTCAAGAGTAAAGGTTTTATCGCCTAGCTGGGCTTGCGTCGTCATAATGGTTCGTTGATCAGTAATCTAATGTAGGTAAATTCTAACATGCAACGGCAAAACGCCAACCCCCAACAGTTACCAAATGGCTTTTCTTATCAAAGTAGGGCACTTAGTGCACAAAAAAGCCTCGATCTATTTTATTATTTGCAAAAAAACCTACGTTGGCAGCAACCCGATGTAACTGTTTATGGTAAAACGGGGCCTATTCCACGGCTACAATGCTTCATGAGCGATTTAAATATTGAATACGGCTATTCAAGTAGTAAGCAAATAGTAGAGCCATGGGATGAATTGTTACTTAATATGAGAAGGCGTTTAGAGGCGCACTTAAATCAGCCTCTAAACTCATTACTCGTTAATTATTACCGAGATGGTAATGATACGATGGGCTGGCACAGTGATGATGAAATAGAGCTTGGTGATAAACCAACAATTGTGTGTGTCTCTCTAGGAGCTGATCGGGTTCTAAAGTTAAAGCACAAGGCGAGCAATAAAGTAACCGACTTAAAATTACAAAGTGGCAGCTGTTTAATAATGGATGGACATAGCCAGCGAGATTATCAACATGCAATACCTAAACAAACAACGCTTGCACATCCTCGAATAAGTTTAACTTACCGATTTATTAAGGACATTAAACAAAAGCAATTTAGTTAGCCAAGCGCTGCGTTAAATTGTTATAGTAAGTGTATAAATTAGCTAATTAAAACGGTCTTTTATGTCAATGCAGCAACAGATCCAAGAAAAAATAAGCAACGCTATTGCGTGTAAACATTTAAACGTAATTAACGAAAGCCATATGCACAGTGCGGGCACTGAATCACACTTTAAAGTAATAGTGGTTAGCGAAGGTTTTACAGGTAAACGTTTATTGCAGCGCCATCGTGAAATTAATGAAATTCTAAAAGATGAATTAGCAAATCATATTCATGCACTCGCAATTCATACATATACACCCGATGAGTATACAGAGCAGGGCGGCGAGGCACCTGATTCACCTAATTGTATGGGCGGCTCTAAATTAGCTTAAATAATTAATAGCGATTTGATTGTTACACTTGTGGTTAACTGATCAGATCAGTGTTTTTAGTATTAGCCTTTAAACTAGCGCTAATTTTTATTGTAAAAGATATAGGATGATCAATGGTCATTAAGCCTAAAATTCGTGGATTTATCTGCACAAACGCACACCCAGCTGGTTGTGCAGAGCATGTTCAAGAACAAATTAACTATGTAAAACAACAAGGCGCATTAAAAAATGCACCAAAAAATGTATTAGTTATTGGCGCATCAACAGGCTACGGCTTGGCTTCGCGCATTACAGCTGCGTTTGGTGGTGGTGCTAAAACATTAGGTATTTTCTTTGAAAAAGAAGGTACAGATCGCAAAACAGGTTCTGCTGGTTGGTACAATACCGCTGCTTTTCAAGATGCAGCAGACGAAGCAGGCCTTTGGTCTAAAAATATTAATGGCGATGCGTTTTCTAACGAAATTAAACAAAAAGCAATCGACACTATTAAAGCAGATTTGGGCAAAGTAGATTGTATTATTTACAGCTTAGCGTCTCCTCGTCGTACAGACCCAAATACGGGCGAAGTTTACTCATCTACGCTTAAGCCAATTGGAAATGCCGTTACTACTAAAAACTTAAATACATCAAAGCGTGAAATTGATGAAATTACTGTTGAAGCTGCAAACCAAGACGATATCGACAACACCATTAAAGTAATGGGCGGTGAAGATTGGGAAATGTGGATTGACGCATTAAAAGAAGCGGATGTATTAGCCGATAACTTTAAAACGACTGCGTACACTTATATTGGTAAAGAGCTAACATGGCCAATATACGGACACGCTACTATTGGTAAGGCTAAAGAAGATCTAGACCGTGCAACCGCTGCTATTAAAGAATCAACAAAAGATTTAAATGGTGAGGCATATGTTTCATCACTTAATGCTGTGGTAACGCAAGCAAGTTCTGCTATTCCTATTATGCCGTTATATATCTCTGCTTTATTTAAAGTTATGAAAGCAGATGGCACATACGAAGGCACTATTGAGCAAATTCACGCTTTATTTAGTGAAAACTTGTATGGTGAATCTCCTCGCTTTGACGACGGTGGACATTTATTCCAAAACTACAAAGAGCTAGAAGACGATGTACAAGCTCGCGTGCAAGCTGTTTGGGATAAAGTAGATACGAGCAGCATTGATGAACTAACAGATTATGTTGGTTACCATAATGAGTTTTTACGCTTATTTGGTTTTGGTATAGATAGTGTTGACTACGATCAAGATGTAGATTCAGTTAAGCCAATTGCCAATATGATTGACTAACAGAACTTAGGGCCTGTTTATCTTTCGAGGTTAAATTTGCAGCAGTCTGTTTGGTATTTAGGCAAGGCAGAGCCTATGTAGTGTGGTTATTCCCCATAAATGGGCGATAACGTGGAATAAATGCCAAACATGCGCTGCCCAAAGGGTTCTGCCTAGGGGCTATTTACTCTTTGTTGCTCGGTTTTTACTTAGCCCACTAGGTTACAAACTTCACGCCGCGATTAAATAGCCCCTAGATTGAACAAATTTTAATCCTGAAAGGTCAACAGGCCCTAGTTATAAAAAGCCGCTATCGCGGCTTTTTTTGTATTATGCGATTTGTTGAATTTACGATGAAATCAGGAATGATAATTGCTTAGGCTACCACTTTGGTCTAGCTTGATTTTTATTTAATTCACTTAACAAAACTAAATAAGTGTTTCTGTCGTATAATTTTCATAAATACACTCGCATAGTCATCTAAAATGATGTTAAAATCTCGACAATATGTGATGAGTTTTACTACGTTGCTTGTTTGATATCTCTAGCAAGCTGCTCTTTTGTACCTTGATATAATTTGGAATAACTCAAATGGCGACGTGGTTGATACGATTTTTCAGTTTCTTTCCTTTAATGTAATGCAAGTGCGTATGATCAACATAAAAAAAGGTCTGGATTTACCCTTAGAGGGCGCGCCACAGCAAGTTATACATGACGGTTCTGCTGTCAAACGTGTAGCTGTGCTTGGTGAAGAGTTTATCGGTATGCGTCCAACCATGCATGTTCGTGTGGATGACCAAGTCAAAAAAGGCCAGGTACTTTTTGAAGATAAAAAGAACCCAGGCGTCCTATTTACTGCTCCAGCTTCTGGTACAGTAAAAGAAATAAATCGTGGTGCTAAACGTGTGCTGCAATCTGTTGTTATTGAAGTAGCAGGCAGTGAGCAAATCACCTTTGACTCTTTCAAAGCAGACGAGCTTCCGAGCTTAGAGCGCGAAAAAGCCAAAGAAGTACTTATCCAGTCTGGTCAATGGACAGCACTTCGTGTTCGCCCATTCAGCAAAGTAGCGGCTGTGGATGCAAATCCTAGTTCTATTTTTGTGACCGCAATCGACACAAACCCATTAGCTGCAGATCCTGCAGTAATTATTGCAGAAAATGCGCAAGCATTTGAAGCGGGTCTTGCAGTTGTTTCGCGTTTGACCGATGGCAAAGTATTTGTGTGTAAAAAAGCAGGCAGCCAAGTTCCTAGCTCATCTATAGCTCAAGTAGAAGTACATGAGTTTGGTGGTGTGCATCCGGCTGGCCTCGTTGGCACTCATATCCACCATCTTGATGCAGTTTCTGTTAGCAAACAAGTTTGGCATATTGGTTACCAAGACGTTATTGCGTATGGTCACTTATTCCTTACTGGTGAAATTTACACAAATCGTGTTATTTCGCTTGCAGGTCCTCGCGTTAAAAACCCACGTTTAGTGAAAACACAATTAGGTGCTTCATTGGATGATTTAGTGTCTGGTGAGTTAGAAGACGGAGATAACCGCGTTATTTCTGGTTCTGTTCTATCGGGTTCTATTTCAAACGGTGTTCATGCATTCTTAGGTCGTTACCACGTTCAAGTATCTGTTTTACTTGAAGGTCGCGAAAAAGAATTGTTTGGCTGGATTGCACCAGGTAGTGATAAATTCTCTGTAACGCGTACATTCCTTTCTCACCTTGCACCAAGTCGTTTATTTAAAATGACAACGTCAACAGGTGGTTCAAAACGTGCCATGGTACCAATTGGTAGCTACGAGCGCGTAATGCCGTTAGATATTTTGCCTACTCTATTATTACGTGACTTAATTGCACGTGATTTAGACAGTGCAATTTCATTGGGCGCGCTTGAACTTGATGAAGAAGATTTAGCGTTATGTACCTTCGTTTGTCCAGGCAAATACGAGTATGGTTCTATCCTACGCGATTGCTTAACTACGATCGAGAAGGAAGGCTAGAGAGATGGGTTTAAAAAAATATCTAGAAGATATCGAGCCGAATTTTGAAGCCGGTGGTAAATATGAAAAGTTTTATGCACTGTATGAAGCAGCTGCAACTATTTTTTATACACCAGGCTACGTAAATAAAGGCGCGACACACGTACGCGATAACATCGACCTAAAACGTATGATGATTTTAGTGTGGATGGCGACGTTCCCAGCTATGTTTTTTGGTATGTTCAATATCGGTCATCAGGCCGCTGGTGCTTTAGCACAAGGTTTTGAACTAGCAAACACGTGGCAAGTTGGTTTGTTCCAGTTATTCGGTGGCGAGTTAACCGCTGACGCAGGTTGGGGCGCTAAGATGTTCTATGGAGCATGTTTCTTCTTACCTATCTACGCTGTAACATTTGCAGTAGGTGGTTTCTGGGAAGTTATATTTGCTTCAGTGCGTAAGCATGAAATTAACGAAGGTTTCTTCGTTACTTCTGTATTATTTGCACTTATTTTGCCAGCAACTATTCCTTTATGGCAAGTTGCGTTAGGTATTACGTTTGGTGTAGTAATCGCTAAAGAAATCTTTGGTGGTACTGGCCGTAACTTCTTAAACCCTGCTTTAGCCGGTCGTGCATTTTTATTCTTTGCATACCCAGCTCAAATCTCAGGTGACACAGTATGGACAGCAGTAGATTCTTTCTCTGGTGCAACTATGCTAGGCCAAGCATTTGCTGGCACACTTGACTTTGCAAACATGGAATTATGGTGGAATGCGTTTTATGGTTTCATTCAAGGTTCTGTAGGTGAAACATCTACACTTGCATTATTAGTAGGTGGTTTGTTCTTAATTTACGTTCGTATCGCTTCTTGGCGCATCGTACTAGGTGTATTCCTAGGTATGGTCGCAACTGCATTTTTATTAAATGCTGTTGGCTCAGAAACTAACCCTGTATTTGCAATGCCTTGGTATTGGCATTTTGTACTTGGTGGCTTTGCGTTTGGTATGTTCTTTATGGCTACTGACCCTGTATCAGCTGCATTTACTGACAAAGGTAAATTAGCATATGGTCTATTAATTGGCTTTATGGTGGTTATGATACGTGTTGTGAATCCTGCTTTCCCAGAAGGCATGATGCTAGCAATCTTATTTGCTAACTTGTTCGCTCCACTGTTCGATCACTTTGTAGTGCAGGCTAATATTAAGCGGAGGTTGGCACGTAATGTCTAGTAATAACGAATCAATCGGCAAAACGTTATCAGTCGTTGTAGCACTATGTTTAGTGTGTGCAATCATTGTATCGTTTGCTTCTGTACAGCTTCGTCCTTTACAGCAAGCTAATAAAAACAAAGATATTCAAAGCAATATCTTAGCTGCTGCGGGCATCGACAAAGTTGAAAATGTTCTTGAAACATTTGATGCAAAAATCGAAGCGCGCGTTGTAAACATGACTACAGGTGAGTTTGTAGATACAGACCCAACAATCTTTGACTTTGAAAAAAGCAAATATGATGCAGCGCTAAGTGTTTCTCTTCAAGAGAAAGGCGTTAAAGATATTGCTGGTATTCAACGTGTGACTAAAGAGTCACCGGTGTATATCTCTAAAAAAGAAGATGGCTCAGTTGATGCAATCATTCTTCCTATCCAAGGCTACGGCTTATGGGGCTTAATGTACGGTTTTATCTCGCTTGAAAGCGATGGTGAAACAGTTAAGGGCATTATCTTTTACAAGCATAATGAAACCCCAGGTCTTGGTGGCGAAATCCAAAATCCACAGTGGACTGCTACATGGGAAGGTAAAGAACTTCCAATTCAAATTGTTAAAGGTACTGCGGGCAATGATGAGCATAAGATCGATGGTCTTTCAGGTGCTACATTAACGTCTAACGGTGTTGATCATGCAGTTGACTTTTGGACTGGCGAAAATGGCTTTGGCCCTTTCCTTGCGAAAGTACGTAAAGGAGCATTGAAATAATGGCTGATACTAAAGAAATGAAGGCGGTCCTATTTGGTCCGGTTTTAGCTAACAACCCAATCGCACTACAAGTACTTGGTATTTGTTCTGCGCTAGCGGTAACGTCTAGCTTAAAAAATGCGTTAATTATGTCAATTGCATTGACACTTGTAACTGCGTTTTCGAGCTTCTTTATCTCGCTTATTCGTAACCAGATCCCATCATCTGTACGTATCATCGTACAAATGACCATTATCGCATCATTGGTAATCGTTGTTGACCAAGTATTACAGGCATTTTCTTATGCTACTGCAAAAGAGCTTTCTGTATTCGTTGGTCTAATCATTACTAACTGTATCGTAATGGGTCGTGCTGAAGCATACGCGATGAAGTCGCCACCACTTATGTCATTCCTTGACGGTATTGGTAACGGCTTAGGTTACTCTGTAGTGCTACTTACTGTTGGTTTCATTCGTGAGCTATTTGGTAAGGGTTCACTATTCGGTGTTGATATTATCCCATTAGTACAAGATGGCGGTTGGTATCAGCCTATGGGTCTATTGATCTTACCACCGAGTGCATTCTTCATCATTGGTTTGTTCATATGGGTACTGCGTACTTATAAGAAAGACCAAGTAGAAGCTAAAGCGTAAGGGGCAAATAGTGGAACATTATATTAGTTTATTTGTAAAAGCCGTTTTTATTGAGAACCTAGCGTTGTCATTCTTCTTAGGCATGTGTACTTTTTTAGCGGTATCTAAAAAAGTAACTACATCAATTGGCCTAGGCATAGCGGTTATAGTTGTATTGGGTATTTCTGTACCTGTAAACAACTTGGTTTATCATGCGGTACTTGCACCTGGTTCACTAACTTGGTTAGGTTACCCAGATGCAGATCTTAGCTTTTTACGTTTCTTAACTTTCATTGGTGTTATTGCAGCACTTGTGCAAATTCTTGAAATGGCATTAGATAAGTTTTTCCCTGCACTATACAACGCGTTAGGTATCTTCTTACCACTTATCACAGTTAACTGTGCAATATTTGGTGCGGTATCATTCATGGTTGAGCGTAACTATAACTTCGGCGAGTCTGTTGTTTATGGTATTGGCGCTGGTGTTGGTTGGGCACTTGCAATTACATTACTTGCAGGTATCCGTGAGAAACTGAAATACTCAGACGTACCTGACGGCTTACGTGGTTTAGGTATTACCTTCATCACTGTTGGTTTAATGGGACTTGGCTTTATGTCATTCTCTGGTATTTCACTGTAAAGGTAGCGAGGATAAATCATGGATTATCAGATTTTCTTAGGCGTTGGTGTTTTTATCGCTATCGTTGTACTACTGGTTTTAGTCATCATTGGTGCTAAATCTCAGTTAGTTGCAAGTGGCGATATTATCATCGGCATTAATGGCGACCCAGATAAAGCCATTAAAACATCAGCAGGTAGTAAGCTTTTAGGCGCACTATCTGAGTCAGGTATATTTGTATCATCTGCTTGTGGTGGCGGTGGCTCTTGTGGTCAGTGTCGTGTACACATTAAAGAAGGTGGTGGTGATATTCTGCCAACTGAGCTTGATCACATATCTAAAGGTGAAGCCCGTGAAGGCTGTCGTTTAGCGTGTCAGGTAAATGTTAAAAATGACATGGAAATTGAACTTGAAGAGTCAATTTTCGGTGTTAAGAAGTGGGATTGTGAAGTTATCTCTAATGATAACAAAGCAACGTTCATCAAAGAACTTAAGCTGCAAATTCCAGATGGCGAGTCAGTGCCGTTTCGTGCGGGTGGTTACATCCAAATCGAAGCTCCACCTCACCATGTTAAATATGCAGATTTCGATGTTCCTGAAGAGTATCGTGGCGACTGGAACCATTTTGGTTTCTTCGATCTGGAGTCAAAAGTAGACGAAGAAACAATTCGTGCTTACTCAATGGCTAACTACCCAGAAGAAGAAGGCATCATTATGCTTAACGTGCGTATTGCTGCTCCACCTCCAAGAAACCTTAGCTTGCCATGTGGTAAAATGTCTTCGTACATTTGGTCACTTAAAGAAGGCGACAAGGTAACTATTTCGGGTCCATTTGGTGAGTTCTTTGCTAAAGACACTGACGCAGAAATGGTATTTGTTGGTGGTGGTGCTGGTATGGCGCCAATGCGTTCTCATATCTTTGACCAACTTAAACGTTTGAACTCTAAACGTAAGATGAGCTTTTGGTATGGTGCACGTTCTGAGCGTGAAATGTTCTACGTAGAAGATTTTGACGGCCTAGCCGCTGAAAATCCTAACTTCGTATGGCATACAGCACTTTCAGATCCACAGCCTGAAGATAACTGGGAAGGCTATACTGGCTTTATCCATAACGTGTTATTTGAGAACTATCTTAAAGATCACGAAGCGCCTGAAGATTGTGAGTACTACATGTGTGGTCCTCCAATGATGAATGCGGCAGTTATTACTATGCTTAAAGATTTAGGTGTTGAAGACGAAAATATCTTACTAGATGACTTCGGTGGCTAACACTAATACCAAAACAGTTTAGTTTTGGTTAAAATACCAGCCTTGTAACACTTGTGTTACGAGGCTTTTTTTATTCTTTAATTTTATCAATCTATTAAGTAGAGCTGTTATGAATCGAGTAAGTACTTCACAGGGCATAATGGCCTTTTTACTAATTACACTGACTTTATTATTGTCTGGGTGTGGTGAAAAGCCAGAGTTAAAAGAAACCTTTTTAGAAGGTAAGACTATGGGTACCACTTATCATATTAAATATTATGATGAGCAAGCCCAGCTATCGGCTTCACAACTACAGCTGCAAATAGACGCTGTTTTAAAAGATGTGAACCAATCTATGTCTACTTACATAGAAGACTCTGAAATAAATACATTTAACAGATTACCTGCAAATCAAGTCATGCCAATTAGCGAAGATTTTAGGGCTGTTATAAGCGAGTCTATTCGCTTGGGTGAATCAACTAAAACACTCGACGTAACAATGGGGCCTTTAATTGATTTATGGGGCTTTGGGCCTGATAAAAAACCAACTAATCGCCCAAGTGATGAAGAGCTTGCAAGTATGGTTGAAAAAATAGGCATTGATAAACTTATCTTAAATGAGCAAGGACTGGCTAAAATAGTTAATGGACTGGAGCTTTCTTTTTCGGCAACAGCTAAGGGCTATGGTATTGATAAAGTTGCCCAGTTATTAGAAAGCCACGACATTACTAATTACATGGTTGAGATTGGTGGTGAGCTGCGTATAGCAGGTGAAAAGCCAAATAATCAGGATTGGAAAATCGCGATTGAGCAACCAGATGCGCAACCTGGAGAGCGTAAGGTACACCGTGTTTTATCGCCAGGTACAAGTGGTATAGCGACATCGGGTGATTACCGTATTTTTTATAAAATGGATGGCGAGATCTATACCCACTTAATTGATCCAGCAACAGGTATGCCTATTAAGCACGACTTAGTGTCGGTAACTGTGCTTCATCCAAGCGCTATGACGGCAGATGGTTTAGCGACGGCACTTACTGTAATGGGGATGCAAAAAGCGCAAGCTTATGCTGAGCAACATGATTTACCGGTTTATTTAATAGGTAAATCAAAAGAGGGTTTAATTACCTACTCAAGCCCAGCATTTAAGTCTTATTTATAGTATGGTGCTGACTTGTTTATTTCCGTGTTATTTGGGTATATAATAGCAGTCGCTCAAAAATATTTGAGTTTAATTTATTGCTGATCAATAGGGGCTAAGCAATGTCACTTTTTCTTCTTACTTTTGGCTTACTAATTTTGATAGTTTCGGCTATGGCCGTTGGTATGATCGTGCAAAAAAAATCTATGGCAAGCAGCTGTGGTGGTTTAGGTTCGGTTGGTATTGATAAAGCCTGTGATTGCGATGATCCATGTGATAAACGCAAAAACCGTTTAGCAAAAGAGCAAGCCTGGAAAGAAAACCAAATTATTTAAGCCTGTCTTAAATATTAAAAAGCGCTTTATAGCGCTTTTTTTGTGCCTGTAAAACGCCTTCGCATCATAGCTTCCAAAGCAATCCAATCTAAATGTATTAGACAAAGGTATATAGTTTAGTTTTTTTCACCTATTAGGTTTATTTTTCTCGTTTGTCAAATTGGAGCTAACACTCTAAAGTTTAACCATAGACAAAGAGCAAGGCTCTCGTCATAAGCTTGAGGCATAAGTTAGCCTCGCTTAAAAGAATCTTTATATTGTGTGTGAAGATGTTGTCAGTGTGAAAGGCAACTCAAGTTCGGTGGATTCACTTCCATAAAGAACGAGTTTGAGTTGTTTTTATTCCCTACAATTGCCACGCAGTGTAAACCAAAAATCTTTATATTGTGTGTGAAGATGTTGTCAGTGTGAAAGGCAACTCAAGTTCAGTGGTGACTGAGTTTGAGTTGTTTTTATTCCCTACAATTGCCACGCAGTGTAAGCCAATAATCTTTATATTGTGTGTGAAGATGTTGTCAGTGTGAAAGGCAACTCAAGTTCGGTGGATTCACTTCCATAAAGAACGAGTTTGAGTTGTTTTTATTCCCTACAATTGCCACGTAGTGTAAACCAAAAATCTTTATATTGTGTGTGAAGATGTTGTCAGTGTGAAAGGCAACTCAAGTTCGGTGGATTCACTTCCATAAAGAACGAGTTTGAGTTGTTTTTATTCCCTACAATTGCCACGTAGTGTAAACCAAAAATCTTTATATTGTGTGTGAAGATGTTGTCAGTGTGAAAGGCAACTCAAGTTCGGTGGATTCATTTCCATAAAGAACGAGCTTGAGTTGTTTTTATTCCCTACAATTGCCACGTAGTGTAAACCAAGAATCTTTATATTGTGTGTGAAGATGTTGTCAGTGTGAAAGGCAACTCAAGTTCGGTGGATTCACTTCCATAAAGAACGAGTTTGAGTTGTTTTTATTCCCTACAATTGCCACGTAGTGTAAACCAAGAATCTTTATATTGTGTGTGAAGATGTTGTCAGTGTGAAAGGCAACTCAAATTCGGTGGATTCACTTCCATAAAGAACGAGTTTGAGTTGTTTTTATTCCCTACAATTGCCATGCAGTGTAAACCAAAAATCTTTATATTGTGTGTGAAGATGTTGTCAGTGTGAAAGGCGGCTCAAGTTCGGTGGTGACTGAATTTGGGCTGTTTTTATTTGTGCCATACAATTATTACTCCCTCCTAAAAACCTATAATCCTATTAAATATTTCTCTTTAAATCGTTTTTTATTTGAACTAACCGAATGTTTTTTATCGTGTTATTTTTTATTAACAAAATAGCTTCGAAAGCTTAACTCAAATTAATTGATTTTTAGTTGAACAGAAAATTCTCTTTGTTATACTCAAGTTCGAACTTTCAGTAAGTTTTGAAAGTTTGGTTGATACGGATCAATTTTCGCTAGATAAATATGTGCTAGCTGGATTTGATTGTATTTAGCACCTGGTTTTAGGGCTTACAACAGCAATGTTTTTTAAATTTTTCCATTGCGAACTGTATTACTCTAATTTTGTTATAGTCATTTTAGTAGGTTAATGTCTTTGAACACACTTTCTTTGCATCATACAGCTACGGAACTTGCCTCTGGCGAGCCGCAGACGTGTGAGCGCTTGAATAAAGCAGGCAAGGGCGTGTGTGTAGCTATAACTTTATTAGTGTTTAATACTGTAATGTTGCTAAGCGGTGCATTAGAGGATGCCTTCAAGCTTGAAGCGCTATTAAGTGATGGGTTTATTGTAGAGCCACTGTTACTTAATCTTGCGCAATTTTTAGCTCATCCGATCATATCAAGTCAGTTACTTATTGGCCTTTGTTGGTTATTGTTCCATATTTGTCCAGCGCGTCGTGCTGGCATAATCCTCCGTAAAGCAGCCTTTGCTTTTAGCGAGGCTAAAGTTCTTCAGCCTGTGATCTCTTCACACGGTTGTCGTGCTCCACCTAGCTTTACAGGTTGCCTGTAACGCTGCATCTTGTTGCTGGTTTTAATTATTTGTTCTTGCTGTAAATAATTAAGGTTAGCTACAACAAAGTAGCTCCGTGTTTTTTAAACACATTTCAGTCAACCACCACTCACCCAAGTTAACTTTTATTACGTTATATAAATGCGTTTAGAAAGCTGGGTTTGTTGCTAGGTCATTAATGGCATGAGCTTTAGGTTTTGAATAGCCCCCTTATTTTTATAATTTAATTCTAGTTAACTTGGGTTTTTATTGAAAAATCGTTGCTTTGGTTTTTATTTTAAGCAGCAAATTGAAACTCTAGGTTTGTAGGATACTCCCTTGTTAATTCGTAACCTTTGTAATATTGCTTTAGCTAGTACAGTGCTGGCGTTGTCAGGCTGTAAAGGCGGGATACTCGATCCAAAAGGGCAGATAGGCATTGATGAGAAAAATTTAATCATCATCGCAACCGTGCTTATGTTGCTTGTAGTCGTTCCCGTTATTGTGATGACTTTGTATTTCGCTTGGAAATATAGAGACACTCAAAACCAAGAAATTTATGCTCCAAAATGGGCTCATTCAAATAAAATTGAAGCCGTTGTTTGGGCTGTTCCTATTGTTATTGTAATCATTTTAGGTGTTATTACCTGGCAGTCTACCCAAGACTTAGACCCCTATAAACCCATTGAAGGTAAAGGTAAGCATCTTACTGTTGAAGTGGTTTCATTAAACTGGAAGTGGCTGTTTATATATCCTGAGCAAGGTATTGCTACGGTTAATGAATTAGTGTTCCCAGCAAATGTACCTGTTGAATATAAAATCACTTCAGAGAGCACAATGAACTCCTTTTTTATTCCGCAATTGGGTAGTCAAATATACTCAATGGCTGGGATGGAAACCAAGCTTCACTTAATTGCAAATGAGCCAGGTACGTTTAAAGGCTTTTCTGCAAATTACAGCGGCGCAGGTTTTACTGGCATGAAATTTAATGCCATTGCTACACCTACCCAAGCTGGTTTTGATAAGTGGGTGAGTGATGTGAAAGCGAATTCAAGCGCTAACAACCTGACTCATGCAAATTATGTTGAGCTTGCAAAAGCAAGTGAAAATAACCCTGTAGCCTATTACGGAAAAGTTGATGACGGCTTATTTCATACCATTGTTATGAAGTATATGCAGGCGCATGGCGATATGAACAAAAAACACCATGCAATGGGCGAACATGGGCAAATGAGTAAAAAGCATCATGAAATGAGTGAGCACTCAATGCCTTCATCTCACAGCCAAGGCGAGGAATAATAATGTCGTTATTAGGTAATCTTTCACTCGACGCAATTCCGTTTCATGAGCCAATTCTTGTGTTCACGATGTCGGTTATTGCGATAGCTGGGCTTATTATTGCCGGGCTTATTACAAAGTATAAAAAATGGGGCGTGCTTTGGCGCGACTGGATCACGTCTGTTGATCACAAACGCTTAGGCGTAATGTATATTCTTTTAGCACTAATAATGCTGTTTCGTGGTTTTTCAGATGCAATAATGATGCGTGCGCAGTTGGCACTTGCTACCAGTGGTGCGCCAGGTTATTTACCACCAGAACACTACGACCAAATATTTACTGCCCACGGCGTAATCATGATCATATTTATGGCAATGCCATTTATGATTGGTCTAATGAACATTGTATTACCACTTCAAATTGGTGCTCGCGATGTTGCTTTCCCATTTTTAAATAATTTAAGTTTTTGGTTTACAGCCAGTGGTGCAATTTTAATTAACTTATCACTTGTGTTTGGTGAGTTTGCAAAAACAGGTTGGGTGGCATATCCGCCGCTTTCGGAGCTGACCTTTAGCCCTGGGGTGGGGGTTGATTATTATATTTGGGCCTTGCAAATATCCGGGCTCGGTACACTTCTAACAGCCGTAAACTTTTTAGCAACCGTGTTTAAAATGCGTGCACCAGGTATGACCCTAATGAAAATGCCAATTTTCACATGGGCATGTACATGGGCAAACATATTAATTGCAGCATCATTCCCAATTTTAACTGCTGTACTTGCAATGCTAACGCTTGACCGTTATCTCGACTTCCACTTCTTTACCAATGAATTGGGCGGTAACGCCATGATGTACATCAACCTGTTTTGGGCATGGGGTCATCCTGAGGTATACATATTAGTATTACCAGCGTTTGGTATTTTTTCTGAAATTATTTCGACCTTTGCCGGTAAACGTTTATTTGGTTACAAGTCGATGGTTTACGCCAGCGGTGCAATCTCAATTTTAGGCTTTATTGTTTGGCTACATCACTTCTTTACGATGGGCTCGAGTGCTAACGTTAATGCGTTTTTTGGGGTAATGACCATGGTTATTGCCGTACCAACTGGGGTTAAGTTATTTAACTGGTTATTTACCATTTACCGAGGTCGTTTACGTATTAGCGTACCGGTACTTTGGACACTTGGCTTTATGGTTACCTTTACCGTAGGCGGTATGACCGGTGTATTACTTGCTATTCCTGGCGCCGATTATGTACTGCATAACAGCTTATTCTTAATTGCACATTTTCATAACACAATTATTGGTGGTGCTGTGTTTGGTTACCTGGCCGGTTTTGTATTTTGGTTCCCTAAAGCAATGGGCTTTAAACTTAATGAAAAATGGGGCAAAGCATCATTTTGGTGTTGGATTATTGGTTTCTTCGTAGCATTTATGCCGCTGTACGTACTTGGTTTCTTAGGTATGACACGTCGCTTAAACCACACTAACAACCCAGATTGGAACATATGGTTATACATTGCCGCAGGCGGTGCTGTGATTATTATGTTTGGTATTATCAGCCAAGTAATTCAATTATATGTGAGCTTTAGAGACCGTGAAGCGCTTGACGATACAACAGGCGATCCGTGGAACGGCCACACACTTGAGTGGGCTACAAGTTCACCTCCGCAAATTTATAACTTTGCAACAATTCCACATATTGATGATATTGATGCATGGACCGACATGAAAGAAAAAGGTCAAGCATATCAAGATAAGGCAAACTACAGCCCTATTCATATGCCTAAAAACACATCAGCTGGCGTGTTAATGGCAGCAAGCTTAACAGTATTTTGTTTTGCAATGATTTGGCATATTTGGTGGTTAGCTGTTGTTGGGCTAGTAGGCGGAATTGCCATATTTATCAAACGTTGTTACACCAGCGATGTAGATTACTATATACAACCTGATGAAATTGCACGCACTGAAGCTGCATATAATTCAAGTGGCATTAAGGAGCTAAAAGCGTGAGTACACTTTCTGCAAATTTAGAATCAGCAAATTTAGACTCTGTATCACACGATGATCATGCCCACGCGCATGATCACCACGATACTTCGGGTGACACGATATTTGGTTTTTGGTTATACCTAATGACCGATTGCCTACTGTTTGCCTCGTTTTTTGCCACTTACGCTGTGTTATTTATGAACACAGCCGGTGGTGTATCGGGTAAAGATATTTTTGAACTCGACTTTGTAGCAGTAGAAACTGCAGCACTACTGATTAGTAGTATTACTTTTGGTTTTGCCATGATTGCCGCTCAAGGGCAAAAAAAGGCACTAACACTGACTTGGTTATTTGTTACGTTTTGTTTAGGTGCTGTGTTTATTAGTATGGAAGTATACGAATTTCATCACCTAATTGAGCATGGCAATGGTCCACAACAAAGTGCCTTTTTAACATCGTTTTTCTCATTAGTTGGCTTACATGGTTTACATGTAACAGCGGGTCTAATTTGGATGACCATAATGATGATTGAAGTTGCTAAACGCGGCTTAGGTAAAGCAACCGTAACGCGTTTAAGCTGCTTAAGCCTATTTTGGCACTTCTTAGACATTGTTTGGATTTGTGTATTTACCGTTGTTTATTTAATGGGAGCAATGTAATGAGCCACAGCGAAACGCATGCGTTAAAGCAAACGCAAAGTGATCATCATGATGAATCTCATGGCAGTGTTAAAACTTACTTAATTGGCTTTGTGCTATCGGTAATTTTAACTGCTATACCGTTTTACATGGTAATGGAAGGTGACTTTTCAAAAGCAACAACGCTTTGGAGCATTGTTACTTTAGCAATCGTACAAATTTGGGTGCATTTAAAATACTTTTTACACCTTAATTTTACCACCGAAGATGGCCGTGCAAGTACTTTCACATTCCTATTCAGTGCTCTGATCATCGTAATGGTTGTTGGGTTATCTGTTTGGATCATTTATGAATCTAACGCAATGATGATGTACTAGGAGTTGAAGATGTTTCGTCGTTATTTATCAGTGACAAAGCCGGGTATTATTATGGGCAATTTGATCAGCGTAGCGGGCGGGTTTTTACTTGCTTCGCGCGGTGATATAGACCCATGGTTAATGATTGCCACATTAATTGGTTTGTCGCTAGTGGTTGCATCAGGTTGCGCTATCAATAATGTTATAGATAGAGACATAGATGTGGCCATGGCGCGTACTCGTACGCGGGTTACAGTAACGGGCGAAATGTCGGCCTTTGCTGCACTTAGTCACGGTATTTTATTGGGTGTTGTGGGCTTTGGTTTACTTATCGCCTACACCACTCAAGCCGCGGTATTTTTTGCAGCCTTTGGCTACGTAATTTATGTAGGGGTTTATAGCCTCTACATGAAACGCAACTCAGTATATGGCACTTTTGTAGGCAGCCTTTCTGGCGCTGTACCGCCAGTAGTAGGTTACTGCGCCGTAACAGGGCAGTTCGATATGGGCGCATTAATACTGCTAGTCATGTTTAGCTTGTGGCAAATGCCGCACTCTTACGCTATTGCTATTTTTCGCTTTAAAGATTATCAAGCTGCAGGTATTCCTGTATTACCAGTAGCGCAAGGTATCGACAAAGCAAAACGCCATATCGTACTTTACATTGCTGTATATGCCCTAGTTGTGATGTTACTGCCAATTACTGGCTACACAGGTGCTGCTTTTATGGCTGTTGCTTGTATTACCAGCTTTTGGTGGTTGCTAATGGCGCTACGTGGTTATCGTCGTAATATTGATATGAGTAGCTGGGCACGTAAAGTGTTCGCATTTTCAATTATTAATATTACAGCGTTAAGTATTGCTATGGCTGTTGATTATCATAGTGTTGCTCCACAGCTATTAACGCTTACCTAATTTAAAAATTTTTAACTATTCCAAAGTTAATCCAAAGGCTCGAAAGGGCCTTTTTTTATGCCTAAATATTAAAATAATTGAACATCAGTACTCTCGCCCTTTTACTTTCTAAAATCATCAGCATTGTAATAAAGTGGTTTAAGGGTGCCGCAGTTAATAAATTTATAGGTAAGCTCATTTTCAGCTGGGACACGTTTTGAGGTACGAAGCTTTTGCATACATGCATTAACTAAATCAACAAAAATAAGATGGTTATAGCTCGGCGCTTGTTGAATTTTATGAATATAAATACGCTCACTCCCGCCCAGATTAATCATGTCGTAGTCTTGCCATTGCGATGATTCACTTAAATCTTTTAGATCTCTGGCATACAGTTGCTTACTCAGTTCAAGCTCTTTTTTTGAGTAAATTAAACTACCACCTTGTTGATAATCACCCTCGTAAATGTCGGCAATAATCGTAATTTCTTCACCACGCATTAAATGTTGAATATTAAACGCTTGTGGCTTAACCGTGATTAGTTCAGCATTTCTAACAAAGTTTAAGAGTGCGACATCGGGGTTTCCTATTTTATAAACAACTTGCACATCATCTGGAGAATTATAACTAGGTAAGTTAATCGCAATTATAGATGAGCCTTGATTAACCAAAGCCATAGGATGCTCAGCATTGTAAGCGGGGTCTACCGGTGGAAGTTCTACTTTTTCTTCTTCAGCTGCGGCAAAGCCACTTAAAGTAACTAGTAATAAAGTAAGTAGTAGGCGCATTATAATCTCAATTAATTTATGAGCTTAAATTGTAGTATAAAATATATATTACATTGAGTTAATTACACTTAATACTTAAATGCCAAGCATTGTATAAAAGGCTCAAATGAGCCTTTTATACAATTTCAGGTAATCTTAAAGCGACATTAAAATAAGCACTATTTAATTGCTTTTTTTACTTCTCGCCAATCTATTATTTTAAAGTTTTGAGGTTGCTGTGGCATACGATTATAACCATCTTGTACAACTAAAATACCTTCAGGATAACCCGGTAGGGACTTAGATGTTACTGTTAACCCGTCGGTTTCTGATGAGCCATCAATACCATTAACCAAATCACTTATTACATTAAACTTACCCGTAAACTCTAAGCTAGGTGTTTTAATGCCCGCAGTATCATTATTTATTTTATACAGTACGTAGCTGTTATCACCTTGGCTGGAAACAACTAAATAACGTGTTTTGTCGCTGTGGTAAATTTCCATACCTTCAACATCATCAACAAGTTGCTCATTTATACCTTGCAGCATAACCGGTGTACTGCCTGCCGTTGGCTCTGCACCTATAAACCAAATACCGGCATCTTCTTCGCCTACAAATAATTGTCCCAGTTCATCATCTGCACTACAGCCTTCTGGTTGGCTTGGTAGGTTAAACTCGCGAACAAGTTTGCCTGTTATTTTTTCGTTATCCTCACTGATTTTATATTGCTGATACAGCCCCGATTTATCATTTACAAATACATAGTTCCCCGTATTTGACGAGTACATACATAAGCCATAAATTTCATCAAGATTGGTAGGAATATCAGCAATGTACTTCACACTATTATTAGCTTGTACTGTAAATAGACTAATACCGTTAAGCGTTCGGTTACTAGCAGTTATTAATGTATTGGTACTGTTTTTAATCGTGCTATTTTGTCGCAGGTCTACGTTATTTAAACGACCAACTTCAAGTGACTGTTCAAGCTTGCCATTTAGGCTGTATACCATTAGTCCACGGCGTTTATCGGTGCCTAAAATTAAGCTGTTTGCTGCATCTTTAGGGTTAACCCAAATTGCCGGATCGTCTGCTGCATCACCAAATGCTTGAACGGGGGCCGTTTGTGCACTTGCCTTTATTTGAGTGATTGATTGAGTGTTGGTTTTTAATGGTTTTTTGATAGGTGTTACAGGTAATGTACTTTTAATATAAGCGCCTGTTTCGTCGTTATACAGCACTGCCGTTGCCGCGTTGTTACTTGTGTAATTTACCGCTACCGATTCCAAGCTCAAGTCACCATTTAACATCCAGTTATTAAGCATTTTACTAATTGGATCATAAGCATACACAGTATTGTTTTTGGTACTAGTAAACCAGATAATACCATCTTGCGAAGCTGAAATAGCTCCTAGTTCACTGTGTAACTTTCCAAAGGGGGCGACTAAAGCAATCGGTTTTTTATCTGCTTGCGATTCCGCATTCGCGTTTATTGCCCAAATGCCTACTTCGCTTTCACTTACATATAAGGTATTTGTTGTTGTACTTACAGCACAACCCGACGCCTCACTAACGCCAGAAAATTCACGTACATTTACGTTAACCGCTTTATTATTCGCTGTATCAAAAATAATAGTTTCGGTAATTAGCCCGCGTACATCAGGTACAAATACCGATATTGATTCACTCGCTTTATTAGCAAATAAACACACCGTATCGGGTTGTGCTTGTGGTGGGTTAATGCGGGTTAGTTCAATTGTATTCCAGCCACTTTGAGTGTGCTCAAGCTTAAATATAACAACGTTATCTTGATTGTTATCAATAGTTGCAACCAAAAATGAGTGTGCTGTTAGCTTAGTGACAGCAAGCGCTTCAAAGTTACCTTTTTTTATAATGCGGCTTTGTTGCGTTTCACTTTCAACTAACACTAAGCCTTTGCTTTCGCTTGCTAGCAACCAATTGTTATTATTTAACCATGCCGCTTGTGAGCCTTGCATGTTATCTGTTGGACCAAATTTAGTACTATTAATGACTACTTTATCAGGTGTGTTTTTTACTGCCGTATTTGTAGCCACGTTACTATTGCTACATGCACTTAATGTGCTAAGCACTAAGCTACTTACAATTAAGCTAAGAGATGTTTTTAATTTAAATTTCATGTTGTAACCTTTTATTGGTCAAAGCGCTTTTGAGTGCTGTAACGCACTTCGCCTTTATAGTTAATAGCCGTTGCTTTTAGTGCTTCATTGTTAATCGAAAAGCTCAAAAATCCTGGAGTAGCTTCTGCAAAACGCGTAAATTCACGTTGTTTTACGTAACGCGCTTCGCTACCACCACCAGATACAAAGTGGTCGAGTTTACTGCCATCTATTTGGTTATGTTGCAGGTCATGTTCGTGTCCTGCTATGTATGCTTGCACACCATTTTGCTCAAATATGGGCTCGAGTAAATTACGTAAACCTTCAGTAAGTCCATAACGTTTTCCACTGCTATAAAGTGGGTGATGACCAACCACTATCTTCCATCGAGCTTGGCTATTTGAGAGTTGGCTATTTAACCATGTTAATTGCGCTTGGCTGTTTTGCCCTTGAGTTGCTTTGTATTTTTCGCGTGTTTTGTATTCAGGGTTTAAAGTATTAGTGTCTAAAAACACCATTAATATCTGCTCGCCACCTTTTAAAGTAAAGGTTTTGCTGTAATAGCGTGCAGGTAAATTCCAGCGCTGACTTTTTTTACTGTAATCAAGTTGTGCTTGCGCATTACCTAAATAATCATGATTACCCAGTACTACATACCAAGGCTCGAATGTATGTGGACCATGGTAAATATCTTCATAGGCACTTTGCCAAAGCGGGTCATTAACACTTGCCACGCCATTGGGATAAAAGTTATCGCCAGTTGAAATAGTAAAATCACCATCCGTTTGAAACATCGCTATTTCTAACTGGTGTGCTACGCCTTTTTGATAAAAATGCCCGTTATGACCCCAATCACCAATAACCGTAAAATTTAAGCTCTTAGGCAGCACCGTCAAGTTGGCAATTTTTTGTTGCTCGTATAATGCGTCGGTGTACGTTACGTTTGCCAATACGCTTTGTATACTGCATAAGCCAAGTGTTATTAGCAGTAATGTTTTTTTTATCATTATAGTTCTCTCATGTTTGGCAGCGCTAAATAAAGTGATTAGCACTACCTCATAAACTTATTTAAAACGCGTAACGCAGCATAAGTTGATAAACCGGTCCCGCTTCTTCAGATTCAATTTCGTACTCATCAAAGCTTCTACTAAACTGATCTTCAACGGTATCAAATTTATTAAAGGTTTCGTCTTTACTTGCATCAAGTAGGTTTGAACCCACCAAGCGTAGCGTTACATCTTCCCAACGTTTTTCTAAAAACACTTCAAAGTCGGCACTGTAAGATGTAGTTATTTCTTCACCTACAATGCGTCCATAGGCATCACCTTGCTTACGGTAAGTTACGCCAAATGCAGCTTTGAGTTCGGGTAGGTCTTGAATAAACCCAACGTTATAAACGTAGTCTGATTGGTCGTTAAATTTGCGAGTTCCAAAAAAATCGGTTACTTCACTATCAAGCCATGAGTAGTTTAAAAATACACCCGTATTAGGCATGCTAAATGCGCCAAGTGGAGTAGATAAATCAAGCTCAACTCCTTTAACATTACCATCGCCGGTGTTGCGTGGTTGCAGTACAAATGTACCTTCGCCCTCAGAGCCTTCTTGTCCTGTATTTGCTATTTCTATTAGGTCATTTACTTTGCGATAAAATAAATTAATACCGACAACACCGCTTTTCCCTAAACGATACTCGTAGCCTAAGTCCATACCCCAAGCAGATTCTGGTTTTAATTCAGGGTTACCTAGTTGGTCGTTATCGCCAAGTTCTTTTTCGATAAGTGCCGGTGTTAAAAAATCAAACTCGGGGCGTCGTAAACTACGCGCAACAGAGGCGCTAACGCGTCCATTTTCGCTAACGTTATAACGAAAGTGTGCCGATGGGAGGATAAAGTCGTAACTATTATTTTCGGTCACGCCAATTGTTTTATCATTAATTTTAGAATCGGTAGACTCCCAGCGAACGCCTAGCTCCCAAGCAAATAAATCATCTTTGTGCTTAACAAGGGCAAATAAGTCAAAGCGATCTTCTTCTAAAGTATTTACACCACCAGTAACCGCTTCGTACTCGCTATTAAATGCAGCAAGCGTTAAAGGTGTTGCAGCATATTGATCCCAACTGGTAAGTGCTAATTCAAGCTCGTCTTCGGCTTCAAAAATATTGCTATCGCGTTTTTTATTTTGCAAAAATGCACCAAACTGAATTTCTTTACTGTCACCCCAAGGTTGACTGTGCTGCCATTGCAGAGTCCATTCTTTATCGTCTATGTTGCTGCGAGCTTGTTCTTCTTCAAATATCATTGGTAGCTCAGACGTATCTAATTCGACTTCTTGCTCATATACCGACTCTTCAAACTTGGCCATACCAAATTTAAACTTACTTGTGCCACTTAGTAGTGGAAATTCATAAGCGGTATTGATGTTGTAATTAGTTTGGTCAATATACTTAACATTGGCATTATCTGTTTCTAAGTTACCGCCACTTATAATGTCGTTATTGGCTGCAGTTGGGTCGTTGTATTCAAATGAACGTTCATCCTCAGTACGCTCGGTATCAACCCACATAGCGCTAATATTAAACTGACTATCGTCGTCAAAAACAATTTCGTAGCTGGAGTTAAGTGACGTATCGTCACCATCGCGAGTGTCAGATTGGTCTTCGCGGTTATCAAATTCTTCTGTTTGAAAATTTATATTGTTTTCAGGGCTATCGCCGTAGCGCAAACTAGTTTTTTGTTTTGGGTTATATCTGCCTTGTAAATTTGCACCAAGTAATAAACGTCCACCCGCAAATTCAGTACCGTACACAGCAGCTAAGCTTTCTTTAAATTCACCATCGTCATAAAGCAAGCCACCAGCGCGTAAGTAACCGCCATCTAAACTGTAACCATCGCGTAATACAATATTTAATGTGCCTGCAATAGCATCGGCTGAGCGGTTAGCACTTGATGAGCGAATAATTTCAACGCGTTCAATTAACTCAGCCGGAATTCGGTCAACAAAAAATGAACGGTCGGCACCAGCGCCAGGTACTTCTTCACCGTTTATAAGCACCTTTGTATAAGCAGGGCTTAACCCCCGCATACGTGCACCATCCGATTCAAGTACATCCGATAAAAATGTAACACTGGGTACTCGTTTTAATGCATCGCCTGCGGTTAAAGGTTCAAAACGTTGAAAGTACTCTTGTGAATACTCCAAGGTTGGTGCGAGTTCGTCTGAGCGGTTTCTGTAGCCAATTTCACCATATACAACAATTTTGTCAGAAACTTCGATATCTTTTTTTGTGGTTTCTTTTGCATCATCTTCTGCATAAGCCGTCAAATTACATAAGGCTAATGCGGCTACCAGTGCTTTTATTTTAAAGTCTTTCATTGTATTTGCTCTTGGTTATTGCTGGGTTGCTTCTTGGTATGGCGAGCAAGCTAAAGATATTTGATTACGTAAATGTGACAGGGTTTAGGTTTAATACATGTATTTAGAGGTATTTGAGCAATATGTAGAGTGTATTGAGCTTTTATCACTCCTCGTAAAGTCAGGTGTTATGTACCGTGCAGGGCTGTTTTTAAAGTAGGTATCATCTCGTTGTCATATAGCTGAGCTAATATGACCCTGCTAACACAAACTTGTATGAACTAACTTTAAAACTCATTTATAAACGAGATACCGCACATGCGATTTAACCCCTTTATCAGCCACCGATTATTAATAAACGCTATTATTGCGATGTTTTTTAGTGCTGTGTTTTTAAGTAGTTATTTAGGTGTATTAAAAACTTACGCCAGTATTCAGTGGCTCGATATTATGGGGGAGGGCGGTATTGTATTTATGACCCTTGTATGGATTGCCGCGTTATTAATTTCAAGACCACCGAGTAAAGTAACCACTTACTTAGTGATAGGTGTTGGGCTATTTATGTTCTCGGCAACCCTAGATTTACTTGATGAATGGCTAATGCATCCCGCCCATCAATGGCTCAGTTGGATTGAATCTCTGCCAGCCCCTTTAGGCATGTTGTTAACGAGTGTGGGTTTGTATTATTGGCATCAAGAGCAGTACGTATTAAATCGTCAGCTACGCCGCCGTGAAGCGCATTTACGTGAGCACGATAAGGTGTGCTCAGTTACAGGTCTTTATAAGGCGCAGTACCTAGATTCTGCAATTAAAGAGCAACTTACGAGCAAACAACCACTCTGGCTTGGCGCGATTGATATTCGTGATTTTTCGCATTTTAATAGTGAGTTTGGCTTTAGTGAGGGCGACCGGTTACTGCGTGAAATTAGCGAGCTATTGTTAATGAATTGCCGACTAAGTGATGTAGTGTGCCGCTACGCAGGAGATTGCTTTATGGTACTAATGCCAGCTACTACAGAGCAGCAAGCTAAAGAGCTAATGGCACAAATTAAAGGAGCTCTAAAGCATTGTGCATTTAAAGTTGAAGCATCTAAAAAAGCAAAGTTTCAATATGTCACTACCGCCTTAATACAAGGTAATAAGCATAGCAGTACAGATAAACTAACAAGCCAACTGCATAGTCAATTACAACAAAAAAAGCATCAACAAAAAGTAGCGCACCGTGCACACGTTTGTTAGCCAAGACGACAAATATTTAAGCGCTCAAGGGCTTATTACGTCAGCTGTAGAGCTTGCTCAAAGCCGAAACATAAATTTACATAAGCTGCTACGCGGTACCGGTATTTTTGAACAAGACTTACTTAATTTTCAGCATACATTTAGTGTGTCTCAGCAGGTGCGTTTATTAGCTCAATTTAAGTTGTTGATGAAAAGTACTGACAGTAGTTTTTTACTCGGTAGCCAACTTATTAACGACACTCGAGCCGAAGCTCAGGCATTGATATATAGCGATAATTTAGCTCAAGTATTAAAGCAATTATCACTTTTAAGAATGCAATTAGCGCCTTTGCTGTTTAGCCAAACGTATATTAAAAACGATAATGTTTATATTTACATTCAGCCAGCACATGGGCTTGATGAAAGCTTTTACCACTATGTGCTAGAGATATACAGCACTGCATTTTATAGTTTACTTAAACGAGTGAGCGAAAGTTACCCGCATTGTCAGTTCGACTTTGCTTTTAAACGCCCTCGGCATATTCAAGAATACGAGCAAAATTTAGGGCTAAAGGTAAGTTTTGATAAGCCATGTACTCGCTGGGTATTAAATAAAACCATGTTAAGGGCTAAAAACCCGCATGCGAGTCAATTACGATTTATGCAAGCGCAGTCGCAGCTACATAATAAAAGCGTAGTTAGCATGACTTTTATTGAAGCCGTCTGCAGATACTTATACTCTCATCCAAGTGCTAATTTAGAGTGTACCGCAAAGCACTTTGCTATGAGCTCAGCTACATTTAAGCGCAGACTCAAACTCAATGGGGTACGCTTTTCAGCGTTAATAGATGAGCAAAATAAGCACAAAGCTATTTACCTACTTACTCTGTGCGCTAAACATAACGAACAAGTCGCTGAGCATTTAGCTTTTTACGATATACCTAACTTTCGGCGCGCCTTTAAGCGCTGGACAGGCTTAACACCTAATCAGTTAAAAGCGCAATAAGTTACTCAGTTGCCATGTCGATGGAGTGCAACAATGTTCGTGCATATAAATGAAGATTTGGATCTTCTGGGTTTGACGTATTAGTTAGCCAAATTACATTGCCTTTTTTATTTACAAACAATGTAGTAGGAGTGCCTCGTATACCTAATTGCTGTGCTATTGCATCGGCTTTTACGGCTGTTTTAAAAGTATAACCTCTATCGCTAAGCGCTTTAGCGGGAGTAGCATCGTCATCTTCTTTAAAGCTCACGGCAATAACTTTTAAGCCCATATCATCAATTTTTTGAAGTGCTGGCTGTAGCTTTTTACAGTACGGACACCACGTTGCCCAAAAGTGTAAAACGTAAGGTTGACCTAATAAATCTTGAGTGTTGAGCGGCGACCCATCAGCCATTTGTAAATTTAATGTAGGCAATTTAGGATATGTTGCTTCTGAGCTTGTATCTTGTGCGTAAGCTGTAAAGCTTAATAAAATTAGCGTGATGGTAATAAATAGCTGTTTCATAATATGCTCTTTTTTATTTTACATATTAAACAAGAACGATAATTTAACATTTTTCTTTCAAACTAAAAGCCAGCAGCTTGTTCAACAACAATAGCGTGGCGTTTAGCGAGGCGTAGGTGATCTCTATCGTAACCTCCGCCTATCACAGTAGCTACAGGTGTATTGTGTTCAAGGCAGCGTTTTAGCACTAAATGGTCACGTTTAGCTATGCCATCCCAGCTAATATCTAACTTACCCAAGCCATCACCTTGCCAAATATCAACGCCAGCATCGTAAAGTACTAAACTTGGGTTTAGCTCTTTAAGTAAATAACTTAGTGTTTCGTCAACTATGGCAAGGTATTCGTCGTCCTTCATATTATTTGCCAGGCCAATGTCTAAATCGCTAGCGGACTTTCTAAAGGGGAAGTTTTTTTCGCAATGGATAGAGCAGGTATACGCATAGGGTTGATGCTGTAACATTGCGGCTGTGCCATCACCTTGGTGCACGTCTAAATCAAAAATAAGTACGTTAGTTACCTCACCCGATTCAATTAAAGTTTGCGTGGTAAAGGCCAAATCGTTAACCATACAAAAACCTGAACCAAAGTCATTATGTGCGTGATGTGTACCACCGGCAAGATGACACGCTATACCGTGTTCAAGTGCTAAGCGGGCTGTCTGTAGCGTTCCTTGAGGGGCTGTAAATGTACGTGCCATAAGCTCTTTTGACCAAGGTAGACCAATGCGACGCATTGCTTTTTCATCTAAGCGGTTGTGCCATAAATCTTGGATATAATTATCGCAATGCACAAGCTCAAGCGGCTCTGGCGTGCCTAATATTGGCTCAACTAGGTTACTGCCGATTAAACCAAGCTCTGCAATATGTTGATATAAATGTGCAAATTTACTCATTACAAAGCGATGCTTAGGATCAAAGCTAAACGAGTAGTTAGGATGGTATACCAAAGGCAAATGAGGATTTAAGCGCATATTTACAAGCTTTATAAAGTTTGCGCTATGGTAATCAACTTAAGAGAATGAGTCTATTGCGAGTCATTAATAAGTGACGCTAATTCGCGATGCAGTAGCTCATCATCGGCTAAGTTTAGCTCTATTAAACGCTTTAAATAAGTAATACTGTCTATATCAATGTGATGGCATTTTAAACCAATATGATCGGCTTCAATATGGCAAATCACTACTTCCATTTTTATTTCTATATCGCTTTGAGGCAATGTAAAGCGCAGTATTGCTTGCGTATTGTGGCTGCCAATAAATGCATCACAATTAGTAACCAACGCGCCATGTAACGATAGATCGAGTAATTTACACGGATACTGTTGGCTATCAAAACATAACAGAGCGTTAGTTGAAAATAGCACACGAGAAAACTGTCGACGATTTTGCATAACCTAATTTAGCCTTACTGTTTTTATAATAAATTAAGCATAGCGGGTAATTCTCTACATGCTAGCAGGATATGCTCCTGTAATGCTGGTGGCATAAAAAAGCCCTGCAAAGTGCAGGGCTTAAGTTATACAAACATAAAATTAACCAATATTTTTAGCCAATTTTTTTGTATTTAATACGTTTAGGTTGAGTTGCCTCAGCGCCTAGGGTCTTTTTAAGCCACTCTTCATATTCAGTGTAGTTACCATCAAAGAAGTTAATTTGACCTTCATCGCGGTAATCTAAAATATGTGTAGCAATACGGTCAAGGAACCAACGGTCATGCGAGATACACATTACACAACCTGGGAACTCTAAAATAGCGTTCTCCAGTGCACGTAGTGTTTCAACGTCCAAGTCATTGGTTGGCTCATCGAGTAGTAACACATTGCCGCCAGCTTTTAATAACTTAGCAAGGTGTAAGCGGTTACGCTCACCACCTGATAGGTCTTTAACAAACTTTTGCTGATCGTTACCTTTAAAGTTAAAGCGACTTACATATGCTCGGCTTGGGAACTCAAAGTTACCAATTTTCAGTACGTCTTGTCCGTCTGATATTTCTTGAAAAACAGTTTTGCTTTCGTCCATACCGTCGCGGAACTGATCAACAGTCGCAAGGTGTACTGTTTCGCCAACGCTGATGCTACCGCTGTCTTGCGTTTGCTCACCGCTTATCATTTTAAACAGTGTTGATTTACCCGCGCCATTCGCACCAATAATGCCCACAATGGCACCTTTTGGCATGCTAAAGCTTAAGTCATCAATTAAAACACGATCGCCAAAACTCTTACGAAGATTAGTTACTTCAAGTACTTGGTCACCTAAACGCGGGCCAGGTGGAATAAACATCTCGTTAGTTTCGTTACGTTTTTGGTAATCAGACTGCTGCATTTCAGTAAACTGAGCCATACGTGCTTTTGACTTAGCTTGACGACCTTTAGGGTTTGAACGAACCCATTCAAGTTCTTGCGCAATTGATTTTTGACGTGCTTTTTCAGATTTTTGTTCTTGCTGTAAGCGCGCATCTTTTTGTTCAAGCCAAGAAGAGTAGTTACCTTCCCATGGAATACCTTCACCACGGTCAAGCTCTAATATCCAGCCAGCTACATTATCAAGGAAGTAACGGTCATGCGTTACTGCCACAACAGTGCCTTCGTAATCGTGTAAGAAGCGCTCTAACCATGCAACCGACTCAGCATCTAAGTGGTTAGTAGGCTCATCAAGAATAAGCATGTCTGGTTTTTCAAGTAATAATCGACATATAGCAACACGGCGACGCTCACCACCTGAAAGGTGCTCAATTTTAGCATCCCACTCTGGCAGGCGAAGTGCATCAGCTGCGCGTTCTAAAACGTTGTCGATGTTATGACCATCGTGTGCTTGAATAACAGCTTCAAGCTCGCCTTGCTCTTTTGCAAGTGCGTCAAAGTCAGCGTCTTCCATGGCGTATTCGTTATACACTTCGTCAAGACGTTTAAGTGCATGTTTAACTTCGCCAACAGCTTCTTCAACAGTTTCACGTACTGTTTTACTTTCGTCTAAAATAGGTTCTTGCGGTAAATAACCAATTTTAGTACCAGGCTGAGGATGTGCATCACCTTCAAAATCTTGGTCAACACCGGCCATAATACGTAGTAACGTAGATTTACCAGAACCGTTTAAACCAAGCACACCAATTTTAGCGCCAGGAAAAAAGTGCAACGAAATATCTTTTAAGATAGTGCGCTTAGGTGGCACAACCTTAGATACTCGACTCATCGAGAATATAAATTTATCAGGTAAAACCATGGAGGAAAGCCTTCAAATAATAATAAAAATTTCAATGTTGTATTGTAGTGGCTGACGGGTGAAACAGTCAACGAATGGCGGGTTTTAAAGCACCAAAGCATGCTTGTAAGTAAAATATAAAATCATGAATAAATTTCATTTGGACATCTATACATCTAGAGGTTGATATTTTTTACTTTCAGTTCATAATTAAGCCTCGGTTTTTATGAGCAGGAGTAAAGTATGCCAATTACAGTAAAAGACGAGTTGCCGGCAATTGCACGTTTACGTCAAGAAAACGTATTTGTAATGCCAAAAAGTCGTGCAAAAACGCAAGAAATACGCCCAATGCGTTTGGCTATTTTAAACTTAATGCCTAATAAAGTAGAAACCGAAGTTCAGTTTATTCGCTTACTTGCCAATTCGCCTTTGCAAGTAAACGTAGAACTACTGCGCCTCGACACTCACCGCAGTAGCAGCAACTCAGAAGAGCACCTTGATACCTTTTACCGTTATTTTTCTGAGGTTAAAGACAACAATTACGATGCATTAATAGTAACTGGTGCGCCACTTGCCCATTTAGAATACGACGATGTAGCGTATTGGGATGAGCTAAAGGTCATTATTGATTGGGCTGAGCAACACGTTACCTCTACGTTATTTTCGTGTTGGGCAGCGCATGCAGCGTTATATCACCGTTACAATTTAAAACGCGATTTAAAAGACGATAAACTGTGTGGCGTATTTACTCACCAGTGTTATTTTGATCACGGTGCACTGACTCGCGGATTCGACGATACCTTTTTAGTACCGCACTCACGCTACGGCCATATTGATATAAATAAAATAAACGCCTGTGAAGAACTCGTTGTACTGGCTGGTTCTGAGCGAGTAGGGGCTTACTTACTTAAAAATAAATCAGGTAGCCAAGTGTTTATAACCGGCCACCCAGAGTACGACGCCGACTCGCTAAAAGCAGAATACGAGCGCGATTGTAAAAAGAGCCCTAATGCACCAAAACCCGAAAATTACTTTCCGGATGACGATGCAACCAAACAACCTTCAAAAACGTGGCAAAGCCATGCTTTTTTACTTTTTTCGAACTGGTTAAATTACTACGTGTACCAAACCACACCGTATGATATTAATTTAGTTAGCCAAGACGTGAGGACTAACAACTATGCCGAATAACGCGCCTACAAATAATAAGCAAGCCGAAATAAGTGCCGCATTAAAAGAACGCATTTTAATTTTAGATGGCGCTATGGGCACCATGATCCAAGATCATAAGCTAGAAGAAGAAGACTATCGCGGAGAGCGTTTTAAAGACTGGCATGTATTAATTAAAGGCAATAACGATTTATTAAGCCTAACCAAGCCCGACTTAATCACTGATATTCATCGTGGCTTTTTATCAGCGGGCGCCGATATTATCGAAACCAACACGTTTAACTCGACCACTATTTCGATGGAAGATTACGACATGGCAAACCTAAGCCGTGAAATAAACCTAGAGTCGGCTAAATTAGCACGCGCAATTTGCGATGAATTTACGGCTAAAACGCCAGAAAAACCACGCTATGTAGCCGGTGTTTTAGGGCCGACATCTAAAACGTGTTCAATTTCGCCAGACGTAAACGATCCGGGTTACCGAAATGTCACCTTTGATAAGCTAGTTACTGCGTATGTAGAGTCTACCCTTGCATTAATGGAAGGCGGCGCCGATTTAATACTAATCGAAACTATATTCGACACGCTTAATGCAAAAGCCGCCTCGTTTGGTGTAGAAGAAGCCTTTGAGCAAGCAGGGCGCACATTACCAGTTATGATCTCGGGCACTATTACCGACGCTTCAGGGCGTACGCTTTCTGGGCAAACAACCGAAGCATTTTATAACTCTATTCGCCATATTAAGCCTATTTCGATTGGTTTAAACTGCGCGCTTGGCCCTGATTTACTGCGCCAATATGTAGAAGAGCTTTCGCGCGTGTGCGAAACCTTTACGTCGGTACACCCTAATGCGGGCTTGCCTAATGAGTTTGGTGAATACGACTTAGAAGCGCCTGAAATGGCAGCCGAAATTATCGATTGGGGTAAATCGGGCTTTATTAATATAGTAGGTGGATGTTGTGGCACCACGCCTGCGCATATTCGTGCTTTTGCAAAAGGTTTAGCAGGCGTTAAACCACGCCAACTGCCAGAGCTTGAAGTACGCATGCGTTTATCAGGCCTTGAAGCCTGTAACTTAAATTAAGGAGCCAACATGACCCAACAAATAGCAGTATTTACTAATGTCGGCGAACGTACCAATGTAACCGGTTCTGCAATGTTTAAACGTTTAATCATGGAAGAAGACTTTGAAGCCGCGCTAACAGTGGCCCGCGAGCAAGTAGAAAATGGCGCACAGGTTATTGATATAAACATGGACGAAGCCATGTTGGACTCAAAAGCCGCCATGGTTAAGTTTTTAAACTTAATAGCCTCAGAGCCTGATATTTCACGCGTACCCATCATGGTCGACTCCTCTAAATGGGAAGTAATAGAAGCAGGCCTAAAGTGTATTCAAGGTAAGGCCATTGTTAATTCTATATCACTAAAAGAGGGCGAAGAGCCGTTTATTCGCCAAGCTAAAATAATAAAACGCTTTGGTGCAGCTGCCGTTGTAATGGCGTTTGACACCGACGGACAAGCTGATACAGCAGACCGCAAATATGAAATATGTGCCCGCAGCTACAAAATATTAGTAGAAGACATTGGTTTTCCACCAGAAGATATTATATTCGATCCTAATATATTTGCCGTAGCCACCGGTATAGAAGAGCACGATAACTACGCAGTAGAATTTATTGAAGGCACACGCCGTATTAAGCAAAACTTACCGCACTGTAAAGTGTCGGGCGGGGTGTCAAATGTATCGTTTTCATTTAGAGGTAATAACCCAGTACGTGAAGCTATTCACTCGGTATTTTTATACCACGCAATAAAAGCGGGTATGGATATGGGTATTGTAAATGCAGGGCAACTCGCTGTTTACGATGACATACCAGAGGAGCTTCGTAAAGCCGTTGAAGACGTAATACTTAACACAGACCCAGGCGCAGGCGAGCGTTTAGTAGAGCTTGCACCAAAATACTCTGGTATGGCACAAGCCGAGCGAGTAGAAGATTTAGAATGGCGCACATGGCCTGTAGAAAAACGCCTTGAGCACGCGCTTGTAAAAGGCATTACTACCTTTATAGATGAAGATACCGAAGAGTGCCGCGCTGCTGCCGATAAACCTATTCACGTAATTGAAGGGCCGTTAATGGATGGCATGAACGTGGTAGGTGATTTATTTGGCGCAGGTAAAATGTTTTTACCACAAGTGGTTAAATCGGCGCGCGTAATGAAACGAGCCGTAGCCTACCTAGACCCATTTATTGAAGCCGAAAAAGAAGAAGGCTCAACCAATGGTAAAATAGTAATGGCGACCGTAAAAGGCGACGTACACGACATAGGTAAAAATATTGTAGGCGTGGTACTACAGTGTAATAACTACGAAGTTATTGATTTAGGCGTAATGGTACCTGCTGATAAAATACTGCAAACCGCCATCGACGAAAAAGCCGATATTATTGGTTTATCGGGCTTAATTACCCCATCGCTTGACGAAATGGTGCACGTAGCAAAAGAAATGAAACGCCGTGGTTTTGAACTGCCGCTACTTATTGGTGGTGCAACTACCTCTAAAGCGCACACAGCAGTAAAAATTGAGCCGCAATATGACAAAGGCGTTGTATATGTAAATAACGCAAGCCGTGCAGTTGGTGTGGTTTCAAACTTATTATCAAAAGAGTTTAAACCTGACTTTTTAGCTAAAACTAAAGCTGAATATGTAAAAGTACGCGAGCAACAAGCGCGTAAAAAACCACGCTCTAAGCCTGTTACAATCCAGCGCGCACGCGATAACGCAGCAAAGCTTGATTGGGATAACTACACACCACCAGTGCCTAAAAAGCTGGGCGTGACCGAGTTTAAAAATGTATCAATCGCGACTTTACGTAAATACATAGATTGGACGCCATACTTTATGACGTGGTCAATTGCTGGTAAATACCCGCGCATAATGGACGATGAAGTAGTAGGCGAACAAGCGCAAAGCTTATTTAAAGACGCTAACGACATGCTCGACGACCTTGAAAAAGCAGGCAGTTTGCAACCACTTGGTGTAATTGGTTTATTCCCGGCTAACCGCGTGGGTGATGACATAGAAATATACACCGACGAAACACGCAAAGAAGTATTAACTACTTCGTGCCATTTACGCCAGCAAACCGAAAAAACCGACTTTGCTAATTATTGCCTAGCCGACTACATAGCACCCAAAGGCACGCCTGATTACTTTGGCGCGTTTGCAGTAACGGGCGGCCTAGAAGAAGACGACTTAGCAAATGCGTTTGACGCACAGCAAGACGATTACAACAAAATAATGGTTAAAGCGGTTGCCGACAGGCTCGCCGAAGCGTTTGCAGAATACCTACACGAAAAAGTACGTAAAGAATATTGGGGTTTTGCACCAGACGAAAACCTAGCAAACGATGAGCTAATACGCGAAAACTACCAAGGTATTCGCCCAGCGCCAGGTTACCCAGCGTGCCCTGAGCACACTGAGAAAAAGAAAATTTGGCAGTTGCTCGACACCGAAAAACGCATTGGTATGCAGCTAACTAGCTCGTACGCCATGTGGCCAGGTGCTGCTGTTTCGGGTTGGTACTTTTCACACCCTGAGGCTAAATACTACGCCGTAGCAGCTGTGCAAAAGGATCAGGTAGAAGACTACGCTAAGCGAACAAATATGACGCTTGAAGAAGCTGAACGTTGGCTATCGCCTAATTTGGGGTATGATCCGGAGTAAATAGAGCTGCGGTCTGCTATTAGTTAAAATAAAAACGGGCCAAGTTGGGCTAATGCCGATCAGTTAAGAAAATGACCGGTTGACCGATCCAAACGATCATGCAAAATCCGTAGTTAGGAAACTAACTACGGATTTTTTGTGAATATAGAACAAGCACTGCAAGCAACA
>NZ_JADYXA010000023.1:0-58533 GCF_015864495.1 Pseudoalteromonas sp. SWYJZ98
AGCTGCTGCCACTGTGCGCTTGTTCTGTAAGTTTTCATCACCTGCTCCGAATTTATCATTGAGCAGGTATTTTTAGATAATCAGAACATCGATGCTAGGTGTGGTTCGCTAGACGCTTACGGTTTAGAGAGCGGATAATAGAGACGTTTTTAGTAGGATAATTTGAAATAATTCACATCATTCAGAGAGTTTAATTATTAGGCTTAGGTTTCATCTGACAGGCCCATATGAGCGAGAAGCAGACGGTCGAGTAAACTCGTTTTTGGACAGAACCTTGTTAGAACTTTTGATCTAACAAGGTTGTTTTCAGATAAAAAAGTATCTTGAAACCATGAAAGTTTAGAATAGACTCCGTAACGTTTTCTCCAACAAACTCATGACGGTAGCAGTTTATTTTCGTAAATTCTTGTAATTAAAAATTAAGCTATTTCTTTTTATTTTTGGTTAGAAATCAACTCTCTTAGACTAACAATCGTACCTTTCCCAGTAGCATCTAAAACTTCTTTTGAAAATGATTTTTGGTAGCTATTTTTTTTAGTAGGGCAGCCCCCAAGAAAAGGTTTGAGTTTAGCTTTACAGCTGTCACCACAGGTTCCAGCGTTAACACCAAGAACATCAAGCAGCATCCCCTCAAGACATATGGGTGTAGATAAAATCACTTTGATCTTATGCTTCTCTGCATACGCCCAATCTTGTTGTTGTATTGCTACATCACTATCCATCAAAACATATCGTTTGTCATAAGCCGCTTCTTGGCTTTTTTTAGCAGACATGAGAATATTTCTAGGTGAGCCACCATCTGATGATTCAATTTTAACTACTTGCCCCGTTTTTCGGCCGTCATAGTTATCTTTCATATGATTCAAGAACGCCCTGTCGTGTATTCCTTCACCAACGACGATAAGTGACGCAATATTAGCCTTTCTAATTTTCTTCTTCGCCAACTTCAACACTCCTATACGTTGGGTACTGCACCTAAAGCACCAGCTTGGTACTTAGCGTAAAGGTTATCATCGGCACGAATGCCTACCATTTCATCCAAACGCCATGCATCACTTTCAAGGGACTCTTTTTCTACGAGGTAGACTTGGTGTTTCTTGAGTATGTTGAGCACTTCAGGTGTGTGACAGGTAAAAATAAGTTGTGCATCATGCTGGTTAGTCTCTTTGTGCTTAAACCAATTCAGAATGACTGGTAGCATATGAGGATGTAGGTCGTTATCAATCTCATCTAAGATAGCAACACCACCATATTGTAATACTGGAAGTACCCTGCGAAGCATTACAAAAAGAGCTTTAGTACCGCTAGATTCCTCGAAGAATGGGAGTGTAAATTCACCTTTTTCGCATTTATGGATAGCAAAAGGAAAATCAAACTCTATTTCGTCTCCTTTTTCATCTGTAAGTTTTTGCGGCTTATATTCAATATCGTGAATTCCCAAATCGAAGTCAAAGACAGCTTGATGTAATCTCTGTTTCAAATCAATATCGTCTTTTAGAAACTCGGTCGCTTCAAGAATATCACCATCATTGAAATGTCTACGCCCCAACATATTCACATTAAAAATAAAGCTTTCAAAGTACTCATAGAACTTAGATGCGTTAGACACACTCTGTTGGAATGCTGCTGAAATAACAGAGACATTACTTCTTACTTTCTTGGCTTGAGCTACAGAAAAGCCGAAACCTTTTTGCTTGTAGCTGTATCCATCCTCAGCTTTCTCTCTGACGAATACATAGGAGTAGCTACGACTCGTTTTTTTATAAAGCGATTCCAACAATACATCGTTTTTTGTAATCGATAATTTGTATTTGTACTGCTCCCCACCGAGTATGAAGTACAGCTCAAAATCAGTAGACTTATCGGTGTACAATCGGTGTGGCATGTATGGGATACTCTCAGATGGTTTATAGTCGAACACAGAAGTCGATATAAATGAGCCAAGGAAAGCGAGTGGGCGCAACAACTGAGTCTTACCAGCACCATTAGCACCAACAACAGCTAATACCTTGTTCAGACGCTCACCAGACTCTAGGTTTATGTCGTAGTAGGAAGCTGATGGTTTTTTCCCAACTTCGAAAGATACTTCTTGCTCACTGCCAAAAGAGTAGAAATTTTCACAGATAAATTTTATTAGCACTGAAACACCATAATCAACGTATTTCTGTTGATTATGGTGCTTAGTATAGGTAATTGCAAGTGTGTTCAGGGTGATGCAGGTCAAAAAATCAAGTTGTTTAGTAGTCCCGATCTAACCTAATCTCATGTTACTCTAAATATACGTTACTGTTATTACGCAAAGTAAGTCAAATAATGCTTTAGTGAAGTGAGTTTTAAATTCATCGAAACAAAGAATGGTATATCATAAACAAGTAAGTACCATAAAGCGGTAAGTCGGGTTGTTTCTGGTAAATTCATCATTATTGTCGGATGGTGTGGTTGGCCGGACGCTTACGATGAGATGGATAAGATATGGTTATATTTATCCCTTCATTGAAGCATATGCAGGTATTGGTATGGTTTCCCAACTACAGCCTCTCGCAGTGGCACCATTTTCATTGTTTATCGGCACAGTTGGAGCAATTTCAGTTTTCAAAGCCGTTTACATCGACAAACGCCAGTTAAAGTGTGCCTGTGTAGGCGGCGATAGCAGTGTGCCACTTGGATTTGTATCGCTATCTGAAAACTTATTTATGATCGCGGGAGCATTGATTATGCTGCTGATGTAAAGGTATAGCTCTATTCGGCGGCCCCTTAACTGTTAAGATTAGACCTAGGATGCCAGCCCACACCTTTCTAATTCATATGTAACATTTTTTCTGTCGTACTGGCATCAAGATAACCAGAACTGAGCAAACAATCTCAAAGGTTGTACAAAATAACACTAAAGTTTTTTCATTAAGTTTTATTGTTATGCTCTTGTGGTGGCTTTCGCCACCACTTTATTAGTTTTCAAGTTCCACCATATCTTTCGCTGCAATGTCACCAGACACTAGCTTTACAGTTGCGAAATGATCATTCACAATTTTAGTAATTTGTACCGTTCCTACCTTTTCGATAGTGTAGGGATCTTCACCTTCACTCAATACTATTCTTTCATGGAATCTAATAACACTGTATTTTTGCCCAACCTCTGCGCCATGCTTAGCACCAATACAGATTAGAGTTCGATTATCAGAACTTTCTACTACCTGACCTCTCACCATGTATTTATGATAAAAAGTGGTATTGGAACAACCCACTAAATATAAACCGAATGTAAGCAATAAAAGAGCTTTTATATAGGGTGTTTTCATCACTGTTACCTCATTTGACTAACTAATTATCTATACACTTTTTTATGAATTCATTTGTTTTTCCGGCCAGCCCCCGAAGGTGCTTGATGACAACTCCAAGGCTTATGAACAGAGTTATCTTTGATGTTCTGATCAACAAATTTATAGTAACTTTCTTTAGTATGTGTCCACCAATCATCATGAACATCTGCGCCATACTTACGGATTACCTCCTCAATCCCATCAAGGCTTACGTTTGCGGCATCATAGGCAAGGTGTATTTCACCTTCTTTGATGTTGTAACTAACTTCATCTATACCAAAAAGCTGATCTATTTCTTTTACTAACTCGTCACAGCTTTCTTCTGTGACATTGCTAAGCTTTAGGTTTCGAACAACTAAATTTTGCTCTTTAACGCCAACTCTATGATTTAAATCGCTCATAATTTTTCTCCTAATGTTTGTGTGAATGCTGTTGATTGCTATCTTTCATTTCTTCCATTTTACGGTTCATCTGCGGCATCATGTTCCCCATCATTTCTAAATGATGTTCAGCCATCTTGATTTGTTGATGCATTGGCATTTCTTCCATGTTTTTGTGCATGGATTGCATCATCTTCATCATTGAACGGTGATGTTCAACCATCATCTGCTGTTGCTTTTCAGGATCTTTTTCAGTTTTAATGGCATGGACTTCCTTTTTCATTTCCATCATCTTTTTGTGCATTTCTCCCATGTTCTCATGTGGTATTGCCATGCCTTGATGCATATCAGCTTTGTTCGCACCTTCATGTTTATGCTCATTGTTTTGGGCAAATGAGCTAGTGGTTATCAGTAGTGAACTAATAAATAAAATTGATTTAGTTAACGTTTTCATGATTTTTACCTTCTACACTTTTATTAAAATTTGGGATCCAACTTGGTGTCGATTCCATATACCTGTGGTACTCCGAACCAAACTCAGCAATCGCTTGTGCTTCTTCGCGTTTCGCTAGCTCGACGTAAACAACGACTAAGATCGGAAACATCGCAAGTGTTGGGATTGTCGGCCACTGCAATAAAAAGCCGAACATGATTAGAATGAAAGCTACATACTGTGGGTGGCGACACCTTGCATACCATCCAGTTGTAGCCAATTGATGATGTTTTTGCGCGTGATGCAATACATTCCATGCTGAAGACAACATAAAGAAACCTGCAACAATAAACACCATACTCACTATATGAAATGGGTCCCAATGGGCATCACCTTGAAATCCAAAGAAAGTATGTAATAAATGCCCATTTTCATGCGCAAAGAAATTTACTTCTGGATAGGTCTCCGTCAGCCACCCCGACAGAAAATAGATAGTTAAAGGAAAGCCATACATTTCAGTAAATAGGGCAACAATAAAGGCAGAGAACGCGCTTAGACTTCTCCAATCAGTTGATGTTTTTGGTTTGACAAAACTAAAGGCAAAAAAGATAAAAATTGCTGAGTTCAGTATCACCATTGACCATAAGCCATAATCATATGTTTCATTCATCACTGCTCTCCTTTTTATGTGATTCCTTACGTGCCTTTTCTAACCCTTGTATGTAGCCATCGCGATAGGCTGCATTTTTATCCGTGAGTTCTTGAAAGCTCTCTTCCTTTTTTTCATCAGGCGCATGTGAATGATCGTGACCATGTTTACCATGACTGCCATGCATAAATACGTGCATCAAGGGGCATAGCAATAAAATCAAGTAGGGAAGAAATTGCAGCATATGTTGACCATGCTCAAGCACTAAGAAGTAGGTCACTGCGGCAATAAGTGCCAGTGCAGCCCAGCCTGTAGGTGTTGACCAAAAATTAGGGTGTTGATTTTTCATATTGCCCTCCTAAACGACTTTTAAGACACCGCGATACATTTGCATCTGACAGTGAAACTCATGCTCTCCCGGTGATAAGTTCAATAGGGTAATTTGAGTAATTTCATTTAATTTAAGCTGTTCGCTTATATCCAATGAAGGAATAAGCATTGTTTCAGCGCAGGGGGATTGATCTTTGCGCATAAACTTCAGAGTGACAGGTTGGCTAGCAGACACCTGAATTGAGGATGGGGAATACACACCATCCCTCACTTCAATGAGTACTTCATTACCTTGAACGATTGTTTTATTGGGTTTATATAGCCAAAACCACCAAACAATCAGCGCGATTAACATTAAGCCTAATAAGTTAATAACCATCATTGTGATTCTCCTTAATGCTCTTTTGCTTTAAAAAAGCGAAGTCGATTTGCATTTGACACTACAGTCAATGACGAAAACGCCATTGCAGCACCTGCAATTACAGGGCTAAGCAGAATGCCAAAGAAGGGATATAGAACCCCCGCAGCAAAAGGAATCCCGGCTACGTTATAGACAAACGCGCCAAACAAGTTTTGTTTGATATTTCGTAAAGTAGCTTTGCTTACCGCTATGGCATCAGCAAGGCCATGAAGTGAACCACGCATTAGGGTAATGTCAGCACTTTCGATAGCTACATCAGTCCCTGTGCCTATGGCGAAGCCAACATCGGCTAACGCTAGCGCAGGAGCATCGTTGATGCCATCTCCTGTCATACCAACAATTTCGCCGCCTTCTTGTAGCTCTTTCACCTTGTTGGCTTTATCTTCTGGCAGCACTTCAGCAAGAAACTCACTAATACCCGCTTTTTTAGCTACGGCGGCAGCGGTTTCCTTGTTATCACCCGTTAACATGATGACGCGTATACCATTAGCCTGAAGCCGTTTGATAGCAGAGATTGAGTCTGACTTGATAGGATCTGCAACAGCAATGATTGCTGCAAGTTCACCATCTACAGCAAAGTACATAGGTGTTTTGGCTTCTTTGGCTAAAGACTGTGCTTGTTCAACAAAGCCTGTGAGGTCTACGCCTTTTAACTTCATTAGTTTATCGTTTCCGAAAAGCAGGGCTTTGTTGTTGCAGCTTGCTTCTACACCAAAACCCGTAATGGCGTTAAAGGCTTCAATTTTTAGTAACTCAATATCCTGATCTAACGCACTTTCAACAATCGCTTGCGCTAAAGGATGCTCTGAGCCGCTTTCTAAACTTGCTGCAAGCTGTAGTACGTCTTTTTCGTCAGTAGCTTTTGCTAAAATAATATCGGTTACCTTAGGTGCCCCTTCAGTAATAGTGCCCGTTTTATCTAAAATCATGGCAGTGATTTTAGAGGCGGTTTGCAGTGCCTCACCGTTGCGAATAAGCACTCCGGCTTCTGCTGCTTTTCCTACTCCCACCATGACAGACATGGGTGTTGCCAAGCCTAAAGCACACGGGCAGGCAATAATAAGCACAGTAGTTGCTGAAACGATGGCAAAAGCAATGGCTGGCTCAGGTCCAAAGTTAAGCCATGCTAGCGCACTTAACACAGAGGTAATCATCACGACAGGTACGAAAAAAGCTGAAATAACATCGGCCAAACGGCCAATCGGCGGTTTTGAATTTTGTGCTCGTTTCACCATATTGATGATTTGTGCAAGCGCCGTGTCTTTACCAACGCGTGTGGCTCTAAATAAAATCATGCCTGATTTGTTCAAAGTACCTGCGACAACCTCATCTTCTTCAGCTTTTTCAGCAGGCATAGGTTCGCCTGTCAGCATGGACTCATCAATAGAGGTGTGTCCTTCCAATACCACGCCATCGACGGGAATTTTTTCACCCGGTTTTACCTTCACAATATCGTTAAATAAAACCTGCTCAATACCTATCTGAACTTCTTTGTTGTCACGAACCACGGTTGCTGTTTTGGCTTGCAAGCCGATAAGACGTTTAATGGCCTCAGAGGTTTTACCTCTGGCTTTGATTTCTAATGCTAAACCTAAATCAATTAAGCCAATGATCATGGCGGTAGCTTCAAAATAAACATGCCGTGCCATCAATGGAACAGCGTCAGGTGCAAACACGACAACCATCGAATACAACCAAGCTGTACTTGTTCCTAAAGCTATTAGAGTGTCCATATTAGCGGAGTGGTTTTTAAAGCTTTTCCAAGCGCCAACATAAAAATGCTTACCTGAAAAATACATAACACCAAAAGTTAAAATGCCTACAACCAGCCAAGACATGCGCTCAAGGTTTGTTTCAACCGTCATTTCTCCAACCACAATGCTGTAGATCATCAAAGGAACGCCGAGTGAAAGGGCAATAAACGTATCGCGCATTAGCTTTTTGTAATATGCAAAATCCGCAGCCTCTTTCTCATCAAGCGCATCTGTTGCTGAGCTATCATCAATTGGCTTCGCGTTATACCCCACTGACTCAACAGCTTTGATCAACTCTTTTGTTTTAGCTGTCCCATAAACTGTTACTGTCCTATCAGCAAAATTCATTTCCGCACTGACGACTCCAAGAGTTGCCTTCAACGCCCCTTCAATTTTGCCTACACAGCTAGCACACCCAGCACCTTCAATGATAAGCTGTTGGTTATGTGATACTTTCTCCAACGTATTCTCCTTACTTTTACACGAAGAGGATTGAGCTTTTGCCTGACAGCAACAGCCTGATTCAGTTTTTATATTTGTGTTAGTAGCCACCCTTTTTCCTCCTATGCTTTTTTAATTTGCTCAAAGTTTTCGATGAGATGACAAACCATGTTTGCAGTCGGTGCTTTGTCTTCCATTTCTTCCCATCGAGAAAGCGCAGAAGACATTTTTCCTCGAAGTGCCAACATTGCTTGAAACTGCTTTTCTGTTTCTTCAAGCCGCTCTTTGATCAGGCTTCTGACTAATGGGCACGCACTTTTACCATCTTCAGATTCATTAATAATTTCCTTGATATCTGCAACGGAAAAACCAAGGTTTCTGGCACTTAAAATGAATTTAAGTCTCGATACTTCTTTATTCGAGTATGACTTGTAGCCGTTCACTGACTTAGCAGGTTTTAACAATCCTAATCTGGTGTAATAGCGCACCGTATCAGCAGTCGTTCCAAGGCTTTTTGCCAGCTCCGCAACTTTCATATTCACTCCTCAGTTTTTTAGCTAAGTTTGTACTCTCATCTTCAGCTTAGACCTGTGCCTAAGACACAGGTCAAGTACTAATTCTAGTGAATAAGCTAAAAACTAATTTTTTGGTAAAAGAGAAATCTCGGTCAAAATCGACAGCATTAAGTACTGTAAATAGCAATAGTTTGAGCATGTTCATCATGCCTCCAAAAAATATTGTGCTAATTGTTCAAAACGGTTGGTAATTTAAACCAATCAGTAAATCGTTTTATTTTTGATGGGACTGGCGAAAAAAAGGCGCACTGATCCCGTGATTAGCCAATAATTGGTGGACGATAAAGTAAGAGATGGATACCAGATTTTGGTAGGGGTATACGCTGTAGAATTAGCTCAGAATGAATATTGCAAATACCTTCGTCTTGCGCTTCCACAAGATAGGCATTTAAATGAAAGCTTGTACAAAAACCGCCTTCACAACAAACACAATCACCAGCTTTACATTTTTCACAGTCTTCATCACCATGACGGTTTTTAGAATCTTGCGAATTTTCAGTGTGATAGTGACTATTGTCAATCATTGATTGATGATGCATATTTTTGCTTGGTTGTATAATATGCGTGTCGGATGAGCCATTATGATGCTCTTCACAATTCATTGGTTTAGCAATAGCAAAGCCATGCTGCGTAAGCAACAGAGTAATTACCACTATTTTAAACCACTTGAAAAGTCCAAACATTTTAATTCCTTATTTATCACCTACAATATTAGCCACTTTATAAAAATAATTTTATGATCTTGATCAACCTTTGAACTAAAACCTAAACTTTTTACTTTTTACTTTTTTAAACAGCTTTAACTTCACAAGTATAAAAGGGGTGTCTAATTTATACTCATGAGATTGAAGCCAAGCATGAGCACCATTAAAAGAAATAAAAACCCTACGCTCATAACTAGGTATTGAGTAATGGATCATTTTTCCAATTGTTCAGCTTTAAGCGCAGTACTTTGCAACAATCGGTTCTATCCCGGGCACATCCAATTCCCGTTCATCAAAAGTGATAAAATGGCCTATTGTACGTCTTTCAATGGCGATGTTTTTTGCCTTGACTCTTTAACCTTAACCATTCGCCAACTTTACTTCTTAGCTGATATTCCACCTTGATAGGTATACACCAGACTGGCACCGACTGAAAACAAGAAGTAGCTTACTATTACTGCTCTTAGTTCTTTCCAAAAAAACTATTAGCTAAGCCTTTCCTAACATAACTAAAATGGTTTAAATCCCAAAAAACGAAAGCTACCATCAATATAGTTGCGGTAGCTCTCATCAAGTCAATATAGTATTTCTTCATATCAGAGCCAGAACTTGATACCTGCAACAAAAGCAGTATCACGAGTACTTTGCCCATTTAACTTCGCAAAGTCGGCTGTATTACCAAATTTATTTGTCCACTCAACGCCAACATAGGGAGCAAACTGGCGGGTAAATTCATAACGAACCCGAAAACCAATAGCACTGCTAGACAAGCCACTACCAAGGTTATTTTGGACGTCTTCCTTACCGTAAAGCGTCAACTCTGCTCGTGGTTGAACAATTAACTTTTGAGTAAGTAATAGCTCATACTCAGCTTCGATCGAAAATGCACTATTACCTTGCTCTCCTAAATACGCAGTCATATCAATTTCAAACCAGTAGGGGGCTAGACCTTGTAAACCAAAAGCTAGCCATTTGCGGTTTTCACCTTCGTTATTGTAATCAAGTCGAATACCGACTTGTGTATCCCAATAAGCAGATATTGCGTGGCCCCATAGAAAATCTGTTTGGTTCTCCTCTAAATTACCTTCGCTAAAATCTCCTTCAGTTTTGATGACTAATCTATCAAAAGTAGTGCCATACCATGCCTGAAAGTCAAAAACACCTGCGTTTGTTTGCTCATTATATTCAAGACGATCCCCTAGTAGCGCGTAAAATGAATGCTCATCTGCCAAAGTCAGTCGTTTGTCGCTACTGAGTGCATAAGGACCTTCAGTCAAAGTTGTACCTGCTGCATAAGCATGGGGGTCTCTAGCATCTTTAGGTGCATCTCCACCTTGTGCTTGCATTTTAGAATCACCCATCTCAGTCATCTCATCTTTTGCAGATACAGATACACTTATAAGGGGCAAACCTATTAATAATAGTCTTAACGTATTGGTTAGTATTAATTTTTTCATGATACAACTACCTCTCTAAACATACCTGCATCCATGTGGAATAATAAATGGCAATGCCATGCCCAGCGACCTACGTCATGAGGTGTTGTTAAAAAACTAATTCTTTGCGCTGGTTGTACAGGGATAGTATGGCGACGAACCTGTACATCACCTTTTTCATTCTCCAAATCGCTCCACATACCATGCAGGTGCATGGGATGTGTCATCATTGTATCGTTTTGTAAAATAACTCTTAAACGTTGATTATGCTTCATGTGAACTGGCGTGCTTTTTCCAAATTCCAAGCCATCAAATGACCAGCTATAACGCTCCATGTTTCCAGTTAAATGTAATTCAATTTCAGCCTCTGGCTCTTGCTGGTTTGTAATTCCCTCAAGAGAATGTAAATCTGCAAGTGTTAAAACACGGCGTCCATTTTTACGTAAACCTATACCGGGATCATCAAGGTTTGTTCTAGGCATATCAACACGCATATCAACAGAAGCTCCATACTCTGTTTTTGCATGACGCACTTTAGTGCTAGCAACAGCTAATGGGTTTTTAGTCATTCCATGTTTACTATGATCCATTGCCATCGCTCCATGACCCATTGCACTATGATCCATTTTATTAGAATTCATGCCCGACATGTCTGCCATACCTGCCATCGCGGAATGCTCACCACCTTGGGCCATATTCCCCATCATATCTGTCATCGTTAACCATTCAACGGGATCTAGAGCAGGTACTGGTGCATCAATATTAGGTGCCATTGATAAAGTACCTTTAGCATAACCTGAGCGATCCATGCTTTGTGCAAAAATCGTATATGCATCATTTTTTGGCTCGACAAGTACATCATAAGTTTCACCGGGACCAAATCTAAATTCATCTACTGTCACAGGTTCAACATTTTGTCCATCAGCTTGTACAACTGTTAACTTCAGCTCAGGTATTCTTACATCAAAAAACGTATTACTAGAACCGTTAATAAATCTAAGCCTAACCTTTTCGCCAGCTTTAAACATTCCACGCCAGTTTGTCAAAGGCGCACAACCATTCATTAAAAAAGTCATTGCAGATGCTGATAAGTCTGCAAGATCTGTAGGGTTCATTCTCATTTTATTCCACATTTCCCGGCGTTGTAGCGCATTTGAAACGCTGCTATTTGAAATGTCATCAAAAAACTCTGGAACAGTAGGTTGATTAAAGTTAAATACATCGCTCTGTACTTTTAACTTGCGGAACAAATCCATTGGGTCATCATCAGTCCAATCAGACAATTGGATAACATGCTCATTGTCAGCACTAATAATATCCTTTTCTCTTGGCTCAATAATTAATGCGCCGTACATACCTGTCATTTCTTGAAAGCCACTGTGTGAGTGATACCAATATGTGCCGCTTTGTTGCAGCTTAAATTTATAAACAAAGGTTTCACCCGGCATTATACCTTTAAAGCTAATACCCGGTACGCCATCCATTTGATACGGAAGAATGATCCCATGCCAATGAATTGAACTCGGCACTGATAATTTATTAGTTACCCTGATAGTAACGTCATCACCTTCTCTGAGGCGCAAGGTAGGAGCTGGTATTGAGCCATTGATTGTTGTAGCCATTCTTACAACACCTGTGAAGTTTACGGGTGACTCATCTATCACTAAATCTATTACTTCTCCACTTAGTTCGGGCGCAGTACCTGTTGAAGTTCCAGCAATCAAAGATGAAGCTGCATGAAGAACACTTGGAAAAGCAGCTAATACACCGCCAGCAATTACACCTTGTACAAAGCGTCTACGTGGCGTAGAAACTTGATGTAATGGACTTTTAATTCTCATTTTGTACTCCGTTATTTAACCAATAAATTAATGTGACCAATGAATGTGCTTAATCTTCCATTCACCATTTTGTTTTTCCAGCACTATCGTTTCCATGCCTTGATAATCGCGTTCAACACCTTTATGAGTACCTGTAGTTTGACTACGCGACGCAGAGATAGCGGTATTTCCAAGTATCGTCACTTGATGTTCAAGTGTGTCGCTCTTCATCGCTGCTAAATACTTCATATCCGACAACATATGATGATGAGCATATTCATCAGCGCTCCTTTCAACGCGGCCTCCCTCGAAAATGGTGACATCATCCGCTAACTGCGCTCTAGCCTGTTTTTGATTGCCAGTTTCAAGTGCTTGATGAAATGCCAAAACAACTTTTGCGGCAGGGGTATCTATACCTTTAAACAAACCTTTGTCTTTGTTCTTATCACCATGAGCGTTTGCTGCGAAACTAAACGTCATTAATAAAACGAGTAATATATTTATTGTTTTCATTTTCATTCTCTCTTTTAGGTTTTAATTTGCAGGGCCAACAACACTAGTAAGCCCAGCCGTTACAGATAAAATGGCAAAAGCTACTAGCATTTCTATCGAGATAGATTTAGATAAAGCCTCTCTGCCTTGACTATTTTTAAGTTGTGGAACGAGTATTAGTTTATGTTTAGCAGCAAGTGCCAAAATAGACACTACAAGGGCCAATTTAAACAACAGTGTTTGTCCGTAACTTGAGCTTATTAGTGCATCAAGACTTCCGACCAATTGAATCACGAGCCAGAGGCCTGCTACCAACAATAGGCTCACTGTAAAACTTGCTTGTTTGCCAAAGCTTTCCATCAGCAAATGAAGTTCTGCATAACTTAGCTGATGGCAAGCCTGTTTTAGTGGCAATAACGCCCCAAACCACCATGCCATAACGAGCACATGCAAAATAAGCAAGCCTTTTTCAATTGTGCCTAACTCAGAAATATGACCCAGTAACGTGAATGAGTATGCAAGGATTAATAAACTCAACATTAAAGCGCTTTGTTTTAAGTACGAGTTCACAGCGAGTTTGAACCTTAAAGCTAAAGCGATTATTGCGGTAACTAGCCCAAGCGCTCGAAGCAAAGCTCCAGTGCCGACAGAGGAGTCCCACATAATAGCCAATATATCAGCGTCTATCGCCCCCTGAATTCCCTCTTCTGCCATTGCACCAGTACTGGCAAAGAACCAAGTAATATTAGCGATCAAAGCCATAACTATATAAGTTCTTGTCCACGTTAAATTCGCTATTACAGTATTAGTATGAGATTCATTATTCTCAAATATTTGCCTGAAAAATGTATAACCAGCAATACAGGCAAAGCCGACGTAAAATACAATTTTTGACAGTACAATGACTGTATTCCAGATATACATTTCCATATCAATCACACCGCCTATTTTAGTGAACCATAAAGCCGAAGCTATGTTTCATTTTATGACCATCGTTACCTAAGAAGGTTACATCCACAGCATAGTTTGCAGGAGCTAATTTAGGTAGTTTCCATGTAAATTTGCTAGTAGCGACTTTAGAAGGCTCGAATCCAAATTTAAATTCTTCGCCTTGTTTATTGGCCAATGAAACTTTTACAACACGTACCTCTTTGGTGAACACCAAAGTTAACTCTTCTGGAGGATTCATTAGCATTGCATTATCAGCAGGCACACTTTTTTCAAGATGCACATGCGCAAATACCGCACTACTAAAAACGACACTGATTATGGTTAAAAGTTTAATTAATGTTTTCATATATACCTCTATTTATTTAATGGATTAACGACTAAATTTATCTTTGAAAATTTGATTACTTGGAATCCCAGCATCTGTAATTATTTTTTCCACTTCACTCATCATTGCTTCTGGACCGCACAAGTAAAACTCAGCCAAAAGCAGTTCTGATTTTTGGTTCATATACGGCAGAAGTACTTTTTGAACATAGCCTGAGTGCCCTTGCCATTCTTCTGAAGGATTAGAAAGAGTAGGAATATAAGAGAAGTTTTTATGCTTCTCACTCAGTGACTTCAATTCATTATGGTATAGCAAGTCATCTTCAGTTCGCGCACCATAGATAAGAGTCAAACCACTTTTATCTTTATGCTTTTTCAACTGTTCAAAAATAATAGACCTCAGTGGTGCAAGTCCTGAACCCGCACCAATAAACACGCGACTAACTTTTTTATTTGAAGTGGCATAAAAATCAGAAAAAGGGCCTTTTGCAGTTATCGTTTCACCTACTTGGAGTGAACCTAAATAACTTGAACCTATTCCTGCTTTAAAACCATTCTTTGCGGTCTGCCAACGGATATTAAACATTAACTCATCAGACTCCTCGTCAAAGTTAACTAATGAGTAGTGGCGAGTTACACCGTTATGAGAAAATTTTCCATGATAGTAGCTATCCCAGTATTTTTCATAGCACTCTGGCATATCATCTGGACGTAAGCTATTCATCCCTGCTGGCACATCAAATTGCATATATGCACCAGCTTTAAATGCCAACTGTTTGCCTGATTTCAGCTTAAATTTCACTTCCTTGATAAAAGGAGTAATGAAATTAGTCGCAACCACAACTAGCTCATGATTTTCAATATTGCGATCAGTATTAACTTCAATCGAACTAATTTCAGAGAACCTATGCTGACATCCAAGCCGATAACCTTCCTTAAGTTGCTCCTGAGATAAATGTTCCTGTTCAGATAGTGTGATAGGTAATTTAGTTGAACTTAAGAACACGCATTTGCCACAAGTACCGCCACCACCGCAACCTGAAGGAAGGTATACATGTGAACTAGCTAGCCCTTCTAGTACAGTTGAGCGACCAACTGCTGAGATGTCAGTAATAGTATTTTCATTGGAAAACGTCACTGCCACTTTTTGCCTGTTAGTGCCCCAACCTAGCTTCAGTAAACCACTTCGATACTGTTGTATCAGCCAAGTAACACCAGTAATTGAAAGGAATAGCGTTGCAAAAGCAAATGCAATGATCAACCAATGGTTAAATCCTCCAGAATTGCCATAGTCCATAAAGTGAAGCTTCATCATCAGATCTTTCAATCTGAAATCATCATTGGCATGGCGAAGTACTTGACCTGTAATACTATCTAAATAAATAGTTGTATTGTTCTCATCCTCAACGGCAACTTGCCACATAGGATTTTGCTGCCTTACGTGATCAGAAAACGGAGGTTGAGATAACACTGGAGTAGTTAACTTACCCTGTCCTGAGTAGGAGTTTTTTGCCAAAGTTAGTACTTGTTCTTCAGACAAATTAAATGGCTTTCCTGTTACAGCATCAAATAGCTTTGAGTGGCGTTCTTGATAGCTATGCTGCCCCTTATCGAACACAAAATGATAGTAAGGCTGATGTAAAACCCATATAAGGTTTACTTCCTGCGGAGCATTACTAGTAATGTCTTTAATAGGGAATAGGTCAAAGCCTGTAATGCTACCTTCATGATGAGAATGAACTCTAAGTTCATTACCACTGGCTTTACTGTGATCCATCAAATTGAAGTAAAGGCCCGTTCCCAACCAAATAAGCAGTTGTAAACCAACAAATAAAGAAAGCCACTTGTGTATCGTTGTATTTAACTTAAATAGTCGCATCAAATGACTCTCTTTTTATTTGGGGAAAGCACTCGGTAATAAGTCAATACTGCGCCAGTAATTGCTCCCATTAGACCTAGAGTTGCGACCAAGAACAAAAACCAGTTAGATACGTTTTCTCCATCATAGTAATCCATAATGTGGAACCGCCACATCCAATCAAACAATCGCCAGTAATCATGACGCTTGGCAACAAGTGATCCTGTTTGTTGACTTATATAAAATGTCGGTGTGGAGAATTGCTCAAACGTCACTCTCCAAACAGGTAAATGCCTTGGGGACAACTCAGCAGGCAAGTTTGTCGCTGACTTAATCAACCTTATGCTGTCGATTTGATGATTCAGCACATAATGGTATTGTGCGATTTCTTTAGCCTTGGTTTCATCTACAAGGGCCTGAACAGCTCCAGTTTTAGCATCTATTGCTACTTTTCCATTTTCTCCATTAATAAAAGAATACAAAGGACGGCCCATACTTTGAGTAAGTGTAACTTGGCTAGCTTTAGGATAATCCGCAGCTAGCTTTACAATGGAGTAATCCATACTTGCTAAATCTATTTTGGCTTCCTCACTCTTAGCCAAGGTTTCGCCGTGTATATAGTGAATATCCATAGTCACCATATACACACCAGTAATCGACCAGAAAAGGAATTGTATCCCTACAAATGCCATTAGCCATTTATGGTACTTCCTAGCTTTTCTAAGCATTGTTTTTTAGCTCCGAGTTAGAAAGTTCCTTGTTAAAGGCGTTTACTTCGGGCTTTTTAACGATTGAATAAATCGCGGGTAAAACAATTAGAGTTAGCAGGACTGCACTTGTCATCCCACCTACCATTGGTGCAGCAATACGACTCATTACCTCAGAGCCTGTTCCTGTACCATATAAAATAGGCATTAGGCCGATAATGATTGTCGCTACTGTCATCATTACAGGACGAACACGTAATCCAGCACCGTGCAATAAGGCATCTTGATATTCATCTTCTGAGATGAGTTCTGCTCGCTCTTTCGCTTTTTCCTTAAGCTCAGCAAGTGCCTGATTGAGATAGACCAACATTATCACACCAATCTCAACCGCTACCCCAGCTAGAGCAATAAAGCCCACGCCAACAGCCACAGAGAAGTTAAACCCTTCCAGATACATCAACCATAAGCCACCAATCATCGCCATCGGCAAGGTAACGATAATGATAGCCACCTCACTAAACGCTCTGAAGTTTAAGTAAAGTAGAATAACAATAATGGCGAGTGTTAAAGGCAATACATAGGTGAGCTTTTCTTTCGCTCTTTCCATATATTCGTATTGCCCAGCCCAAGTAATTGAATAACCTGCTGGTAGTTTTAGATTATTAGCCAAGTGTATTTTTGCACTTTCAACATAAGTACCTACGTCAACACCGTCTATATCGATAAACGTCCAGCCATTTAAACGAGCATTTTCACTCTTAATCCCCGGCGGACCGTTCTCAACTCGAATATCTGCGACATCACCTAGTGCAATGCGTTGACCACTTGGTGTTACAACAGGTAATCGTGATAGCTGCTCAGGAGAGTCTCGATAGTCTTGCGGATAGCGTAAGTTAACAGGGTAACGCTCTTGACCTTCTACCGTTTGGGTAACGTTCATACCACCAATAGCTGTAGAAACCACTTGTTGAACATCTTCGATGTTTAACCCAAAGCGACTTGCCTTATCGCGTGAAATATCAACCTTGATATATCGTCCACCTGCAACTCGCTCTGAGTAAACTGATGCTGTGCCTGTAACTTCGGGTAAAATTTGCTCTATTTGTTGGCCGATTTCCTGAATCACATCAAGCTCTGGTCCGGCGACTTTAATACCCACAGGCGTTTTAATACCTGTTGCCAACATATCAATACGAGTTTTGATTGGCATAACCCAAGCATTCGTCAAGCCCGGAAACTTAACCAACTTATCAAACTCAGCTTTTAAAGATTCTGTTGTAACTCCCTCACGCCACTCTTCTTGAGGCTTCAACTGAATGAAGGTCTCAATCATAGTTAGAGGCGCGGGATCAGTTGCAGTTTCAGCTCTTCCTACTTTACCAAATACTGTTTCAACTTCTGGCACTGTTTTAATTAGCTTGTCTGTCTGCTGTAGAATTTCTCTTGCCTTACCAATAGAGATCCCCGGATATGTAGTCGGCATGTACATTAAATCTCCTTCATCTAGAGGAGGAATAAACTCGCTACCAATCTTATCAACAGGCCAAAAACCGACGATAGTCACTAATATTGCTGCTACAATTGTCGATTTTGGAAACTTCATTACTTGCTTTAAAACAGGCATGTAAATAGCAATTAGCAATCGGTTTAACGGATTTTTCTTTTCTGAAACAATTTTGCCTCGAATAAAGTACCCCATTAATACAGGCACCAATGTTATCGCTAAGCCTGCTGATGCAGCCATTGCATATGTTTTTGTGTAAGCAAGAGGAGAGAACATTCTTCCTTCTTGCGCTTCCAAAATAAATACAGGCAAGAATGAGACTGTAATGATGAGCAAACTAAAGAATAATGCAGGACCGACTTCACTTGCCGCCTTTGAGACTATTTGCCAACGATTTTCATCTGTTAGCGGTGTCTTTTCCATATGTTTATGCATATTTTCAATCATCACTATTGCGCCATCTGTCATCGCACCAATTGCAATAGCGATACCACCTAATGACATAATATTCGCATTGATACCTTGCATATGCATGATGATAAATGAAGCTAAGATGCCAATAGGTAGAGTGACAACTGCAACAATCGAAGATCGCAAATGAAACAGAAATGCAACACATACAATCGCGACGACAGCAAGCTCTTCGAGCAATTTACTCCATAGGTTTTCTACCGCCTCTCCTATTAAGCCAGAGCGATCATAAACCGTAACTATTTCAACTCCTTCGGGTAAACCTTTTTTTAACTCTTCTAATTTGGCTTTTACTCCATCAATGGTTTTTTGTGCGTTTTCACCAAAGCGCATAACAACCACACCACCAACAACTTCTCCTTCACCATTAAGTTCCGCGATGCCCCGTCTCATTTGTGGACCTAAGTTAACTTCTGCCACATCGCCAATAGTAAGCGGCGTTCCTTGTTCGTTCACACCGAGAGGGATCAACTCTATATCTGAAATACTTTTGATATAGCCAGTAGCGGTAACCATGTACTCTGCTTCAGCCATTTCAACAACAGAGGCACCTGTTTCTTGGTTACCACGCTTAAGGGCCATTTGAATGTGACTAAGTGGTATACCGTAGGCTCTTAACTTATCGGGATCGACTTGTATTTGATATTGTTTAACCATTCCACCAACGGCAGCAACCTCTGACACTCCGGGGACAGTTTGCAATTCATATTTTAAGAACCAATCTTGAATACTACGCAATTGGCTAATATCCAAGTTGCCCGTTTTATCTACAAGAGAATATAGGTAAACCCAGCCAACACCTGTCGCATCTGGCCCTAGTTGTGGACGCGCACTAGCGGGTAGTGAAGGGGCTACTTGACTTAAATATTCAAGTACTCTGCTCCTTGCCCAATATAAGTCAGTGTCTTCGTCAAAGATGACGTAAACAAATGAGTCACCAAAAAATGAATAGCCACGAACAGTAACAGCGCCGGGAACAGACAACATTGCAGTTGTCAGTGGATAAGTAACCTGATCTTGAACAACTTGCGGTGCCTGACCGGGGTAATTCGTTTTAATTATTACTTGAACGTCAGATAAATCTGGTAGTGCATCAACAGGCGTATTCTTTATTGAAAATAGCCCACCACCAATCAAAATTAAGGTAGCTAAGATAACAAAGAAGCGATTGCCAATTGACCATCTAATAATTGATTCAATCATTATTTTTCTCCCAACTTAATGATTCGAGTGATCAACGACCGGCTTATTTTCCTTGCCGTGTTGTTCATCTGATTCAAGAGAAATGTCAGTGATAACTAAGTCATCCCTAACCTCAAAAGTGAAAGTGACATTATCACCAACATTGAAATCAACTATTTCTATATTGTCCGCGACGATAAAATCCATCGTCGCAGCAGGTCTATCCCACTTCTCTATTGGGCCTCGGCTAATATTTAGAATCCGTGTATCAATATCAATCGCATTAATTAAACCTGATACTGTTGCTGATGATACTTCTTCACTCATATCAGCAGGCTCACTCATGATATGAATTCCAGTAACTTCATATCCACCCTCTTCGGTTTTGCTCACTTCAAAGTGCAAAGATTGACCTGACTTTAATGAGTCAATATCGACTTTTTCAGCCACAGTAAAATCCATAACCATTTCAGGCCAATCCCAAGCTTCAGCAGGGCCATGTGAAATATTAACCATGCGGTGCCCTGCCATAACACTATTAACATCCCCTTGCATCCAAACAGAGTTAGGCACTTCATCATGAGTCATTCGTTTAAAGTCAGAGCTTTTACTTGATTCAGAATCAATCAAGAATTGGGCAGATGTCACCACAACGTCATCTTCATTTAAGCCGTCTAATATTTCGATGCTGTCGATATCAACCCGGCCAATAGTCACTTCAATAGATTTAAATTGCCCATCACCTAACGCAAGTACTACTCTGTCCTGTTTACCTGTTCTAATAACGGCTTCTTTAGGCACGAGGATGGTGCTATCAGCTTGATTAGCGTGAATAGAGACTTGTGCAAACATATTTGGTTTTAATTGATAGTCTGTGTTATCAAATTTCAATCTCACTCGGAGTGTGCGTGTTTTACTGTTCAATGTTGGATAAACATAATCAACGACACCAGCCCAGTCCTCACCGGGTAAATAATCCAGTGTCATTGATACAGGAAGTCCTTTTTTAATTAAGGCTGCGTCACGTTCAAACACTTCTGCTTCAACCCAAACTTGATCTAGCTGGCCAATGCTTAATAAGGTGTTTCCCGGCTTTACATAAAAACCTTCTCTAACCTTCAAACCATCGACAACACCTGCTTGTGGTGAATAAAAGGTAATTGTTTGCTGAACCTTTCGTGTCTTTTCTAGCTTTTGAACAAAGTCTGCTGAAAGCTGTAACGCTTTTAGGCGATCTTTGGCTGCTGAAATTAAAGAACTATTGTTGCGCTTTAACGCTATTAACAGCTCTTCTTGCGCGTTAACTAACTGAGGAGAATACAGTGTATAAAGAGGCTGCCCTTTCTCTACAGGGTTACCTGCTGCTTTGATGTAAAGTTTTTCAATCCAGCCATCAACCCGTGGGTGGATATGAATTAGCTTATCTTCATCATATTGAACATAACCTACCGTTGAGATTTCAGTATGCATATTTTTCAGTTCAACAGGTGCAGTGCGAACCCCAAGGTTATTCACTACATGAGGCGCAATTTTTACTGCTCCGGGGCCAAAGTCATCACCAGATGATTCTTCCTCATACACAGGTATTAAATCCATCCCCATAGGCGACTTACCGGGCTTGTCCCGGCGGTAATTAGAATCCATCGGTGCAACCCAATACAGAGGCTTTTTTTCTCCTGATGTTGCTTCATTACTATTACTGTTTGAGCCAGTACCTTGATATAAACTCAATGCTCCAGCACCAAGTGCTGCCCCAATGATGATGGCAATAATTGTTTTTGTATTCGTTGACATTATTTTTCTCCAAATTGCTGACTGGATAAGTGCTGATTAGTTTTGTGTGAAGTTTGCATCGACTTATGTTCAGCATTTGAGTTAGATTGAGAATGCGCAAAGAAATAGTTGATACGAGCAACTGTTTTAAGTGCGTCAACATCAATTCTTAAGGCTGATATTCTGGCATTTAATTCTGCGATTCTTGCTCGAACAACTTCGGCAAAATCGCCATCATCATTTGTGTAGGCTGTCAATGACGCTTCTGCTTGGTCATGAGTTTGTTTAAGGAGTTGTTCTTGATAGATAGATTGTCTATCTGATAAGCGTTTAAGCTGTCTTAGTTCTTTTTCTAAAACACTGATCATTTGCTTTGTCAGTAATAGTTTCTCGGTTTTAATAGTCTCTGAATCTGCAATAGAAGCTGCAACTTGCTTATCTTGTCTGTTCTCGGTAAACAAGGGTAAATCAAACGTTACCCCAACAGAAAATAAATCAGCTCGGCTATCACCAGAGGGCATATTGTCGCGATAGGCATAACTAGCATTAACACCCCATTCCGGCTCATATTGCTGTTTGGCTAACTCAATTCCTTTTTCTGAAGCTTTGCGTTTTATATCAATTGCAAGTATGGCTGGGTGATTCGAAAGCTCCTGAGCCAATAGATTTCTTGAGTAATTAGATGCTTTTAGGACTGTTGGATTATTCAATTGAATCGAAGGCAATTCTTTTGAGACGCTAAACTCTAATGGTTGCGCGTCAAAGTTGAATGATTCATTCAAACGATCCGCATCGTAAATATGAAGCCACTCATTGAGACGAGCGATTGTCGTTTCTAGTTTCTGCTTTTGCGAAGTTAATCTGTCATCTAACTGCACGATTTCCAACTGAGCACGAATAACATCTTGCTGTCTAGTTTTACCAACAACGTTTGAATAGCTAGCTTTAGCCACTTCCGCCATCTGCTCAAAGAGAGACCAATCATCTTCAATCAATTTAATAGTTTGTTGGGCTAAGTAAGCATCTAACCAAAGTTGTGACACTTGGCTTTTCAACTTAGCTTTACGATCCTCTCGTAACAGTGGAAATTTCGTGGACTCAATTTGTAACTGGTCTTTCTTGATCTCTAGACTGTCGCCTCTCGGAAACATTTGAGAGACGCCAACCTTTAGCTGAGTCATTCCTTCCTGATCTAAATCCCAAGTATCTGTTGGTAAATTCATTATCCCTAGCGATACTTTCGGATCAGGCAAAGTACCTGAAGCAATACTTCTATTTTCAACTGCACTTTGTTTCAATCGGCTACCATGAAGCCAAGGATCATTTTGCTGAGCTAAGGTGATAGCTTGTTCAAGCGGCACTACTTTCTCAGCTTGAGCTGAGAATACAGATAAGCCGAGTATTAATGCAGTTGAAAGTGAAGTAAGGTTTGAAGAGTTCAATTTCATTAGAATTGCTCCTCGTATGTCTTAACTTTTGCATAGACTTTGCTCGTTCCATCTTTAAATAGAATTAACACGTTGTATGGCATAAAGCGGTCATCGACTTCCATACCGGGAGAGCCAACTGGCATTGCTGGAACTGAAAGCCCAATCGCATTGGGATGTTCTTCTGATAAGAACTGCTGAATAAATTTAGCAGGTATATGACCTTCAAAGGCAAATCCATTTCTACTCACTGCCGTGTGGCATGAACGGTAATTAGGTTTGATACCATACTTAGTTTTGATGTTGCCGATGTTTCGGAAATCTTTGGAATGCGCAACGATCCCTTTGTCTTCAATATGAGTTATCCATTTTTTACAACACCCACAAGTAGGGGTTTTATAAACGATTAACTCCAAAGGTGTTACGTCGTGATTGTCTGCATGGTTATGTTCGTTGGCGTTTGCAAACGCAGGTGAAAGCAGCATTACTACTGCTATTTTTAAATACTTATTGATCATTTTTGCCCCCAGACATCGCTGGAAAATATCTATAGCGCTACGACGCTATATTGACTAACAGAAAAATTAATTACATGTGCGAGAAATTTGGACGCACTAATCCTGTATTAGGCAAAAATTGGTGGACGATAAAGGGAAGTGGAAATTGAATGAGGTTGTTTAGATTGCAGAGCAGCTACAGATTCACTGAATATTTGAATATCTGTCGAATCAATACTGGAATTTAGGACTGTCGTAGATGAGCAAGCATTTGTAGGACAAACACAAACACCACAACAATCTTCTGATTGACCGTTACTGCTTTTATTCATATCACCATGCTCCATTCCTTCATGATGACTCATCTTGGAATGTTCCATGTTCATGTGTGATTCATGAGAACCTAATGACATTTCGCAAGGCATAGCAGAATACGCAAATGCTTGCCCTACAAAGGCAACCAGCATAAGCGTCATTACTAAGACTTTTGAAAATACTTTAGACATAAAATTCTCTTACAAATATACATCTCTAATACTAATGCAAATTTTTGACTAAGTCAATTGATGCTGTATAAACATTTATGAATATTTGATTATCGTCAAATTTTTCAAAGAGGTAAGTGACAAATAATAATCTCATCAGACTTCTTATCTTCGCTATTCAATGGCTTTTATTTTGAGACTTAAGTTGCTCTCTCATTTCTAAAACTCGATCTGCCGAATAAGCTCCTGCTCTCATAACAACCAGTTCAACAAACGAAATATCAATTAACTTATGGTCAGCATCAATCACATAACAACTCACACTATGTGTGTATATTTCTAACTTATCCTCATCAGCAGATTTGCTAACAATCTTTGAAGTCACGATTTGCTGAAATGGCCGAAACCTGAATGTTTCATCTTCAATAACCCCCCCTGATAAAAACTCGCCAAGAAATATTTTTTCAATCCGAGTTGTAACTTCATCTTATGAATTCTTTTAACGTCCGCTTTGGCACATAACAGCCTGTCAAATTAATAAATTATATTCACTTGCCAGGCCAATATACATCTAATTTTAATTATAAACCTCATAAGTAGTACATTGTGAATATATTACTCATTAGACTTAATTACTTTATTTAAAGCTTGTATAAAGCCTCTAGGGAATATTTCATTTTGATATTCACTTCCTTTTATTTGGCCTAATTCAGTTTTTAGCCAACCATTGAGCTTAATACACTCATCCGATACAGCATAAGTAAGCGCTGATAACTCATTATTAGTTAGTTTTAAGTTAGGTATAAAGTCTGCTGTTTGGGTATATTGATTACGCTTATCGATTACTATTTCTGATTGACTTTTTAAGATATTCAGCTCGGTTTTAAATTTCTTTCTTTCAGCTAAAATTCTTGCAAAGTATGCGCGAGCCGCAATATCGGGTATTTTATTTAAAAGCTCATTATCTGTAGCTGGTGATACCACTTTATTGCCAATCGATTGACTTTTGATTAATTCAGCCCAATAACTAATTAATTTTCTATAGTGCACATTTTTTGTTGCACGAAGCGTTTCGTAACTAGGACCACCATTTTTATAACTTATCATTCCGATATTTGTTATTGAAAAATCAATATTTCCTTGCTCAAAATATTTAGATAAAATTAAGTTCAATTTATCAAGAGTATCTTTAGTCTTTTGTGTTCTCCCTTCTTTTAGAGCTTCTAGCTTCTCATCTTGGTGCTTTTTTTCTAAGTCTGATCGCATTCGGTGCCTCATTTATGAGAAGGTAAGTTGATATAATTGTTATGTGTCTCAGTGTACCCGGCATCTAGTAATTTTGAGTCAGTGAGGTATGTTTCGGCTTCAAGATAATCAGCAACAACTCTAAATCCTTCAAACTTATCATTCGGAGCGGCAATTTTAGCCATTTTTCTTATCATTGCATTTCCGGCAATTAACTGTTCTTTATCACCCATCTCTAAGAAAATAGGTTTTTTACCGTGTTTAAGTAAGATGCGACTTAATTGAATTGTACGTTGCTTTAAAGCTGGAGTTTTTTGCAATGTATCCATAAAATCTGGATATATTTCCGCATCCTCACATAAGCATGATAGATGCAATAGTTCAGATTTAGTTTCAATAAACTTCAAGGCCGTATTTACATCAGTTGTGTTTCCTAAGGCAATTAATTTAGTCTTATCATTGTCAGCTTCTCGGTTTTCTTCTAGCTGAATAATTTTAGATATAAGGCCAAAACATGATATCCAGTCTTTAGTATATTCGTCAGATTCAACTTTTTGTTTTTCAAACCTGCGTTGAAGTGAGTGGAGTTCTTCGAACTTTAGAAATGGTTTACCCTCTTGGTCAGTTATAAATTTACTGTCTTTGATTTTCTCTAATTTTGTCTCTAAATCCAATGCTAAGCTTGCTGCTTCATGAGCTTTGAAGCTTAACTGATTAAATAACGCATTTAGTTTAGGTAAATAAACAGCTTCGGTGATGAACCACCTACATCTAATACAATTTTCTGAGCCATTGGGTACTTTTCCATATACTCTATCTATTGCCCTAGCTTTTTTAACTAAAAGCTCACCACCATTCCAGCATCCACCAAGTGTACTCATTTCATCGGATCGAACATTATTACCACCTACTAGGCACATACCATAGGCTCTTTCTTCCCATCCTATAGGGTTTCTATTTGCTAGCGATGCAACGACACTATCTTCACTGTTATAAACAACGTTACATTTAATTTGACTGATTGATGCATCTTTTAAAAATGAGCGAAGTGAGCTATCAGAGTTTTCGATTAAGCTCTCCTCTGCCTCTCGCATTTTATCTGCCATAACTGACGGTGATATTTTGTTATAATATATTGTTGAAATAAGCCTTGTATGACCCGCAAGGAGTTTCGAAATTACTGGGATCGGTACGTTTGAATCCATTGAATAAGCTGTAATTAGACTTACTCTTAAACTATGTAGAGGGAAATGTGTAGTTGACCCTTTTGATTTTTCGTTTTCATAATTGACAACTAGGTTGAGTCTTTCTCCATTTTCAAGGGTATCACCAGTACTAAACAGATTAGTCTCTAGCTCTAATAATAGAGAATGCCAAAGGCGTTTTAGGGAATCAGCATCAATAGGTTTGAGCTTATCATCGCCTTGGGCTGTAGGGTCGCGAAATAAAAAACACATATTCCCCATTGCATTAAGCTGAAGTTCCGATTTAGTAGTGCCTAAGTGTTTTCTTGAAAGCTCCTTACAATGTGTTGGCCTGTCTATTGGGTTATATTTTACTTGCCAGTTTCTAAGTTTTTCAAGCCAATATAAAACCTCTTGGTGGTTCCAAGGTATTACATAGCCAGCGTCAACTTCAGCATCTGATGTTTTATTAGTGTTTATGAATAGCCCTGTTGTATGAGTTGAAGTATATTGATCATATATTCTCCTAAAAACACCTCTTTCAATTAATTTTGGGCTTGAGGTTTTTGTTAATTTATTTTCATTTTCTATCCAAGATTTATTGTCATATTTCCAGGTATCATCCTCTCCGGAGTCTAACATTCTAACTTGATATGTTCTCAGTGGTAAATGTAGTTTGATTAAGATAGCTAGTGATCTAACAGGAGACCACATTTGAAAAATTACTTTTTCAGTACCGCCTTTTGGTTTTATTTTTTTTCGGCGCCAAACACAGTCAGGATCATTTTTGTCGATTAAACTTTCAGGAACTTCAAACCAATCACCACCCCTACCTCCTGACCTAACTCCTGTTTGAACTTGTGCCCAACCCCAATCTTTAAATGACAGACAGTGGTATGTTTTATAGTGTTTGGTTGTTTTACCAGAGCTAGATGAAATTATATCTCTTAGCTTGAGTATATATTTATAAGGTAGCGGTTGACGAACGGTTTCAAGAGGAACACTTTTAAATTTAACCTTAGTAAATGGGTTAACAACTAATTTTTTTGGCACATTATGCTGGTCAGCAACTGTAAAATGCTTATTAACGACAAAGTCAATAAAATCAACTATATAGTTTGGTCTTCTTGACTGTTCATAAAGATCATTTACACCTGATAATTTCATTATTTCTACAAATTCATCTGAATTGCTTACATGGCCATTTGCACCTCTAAAAAAGTCATCAATATTAGATGCATATGGAGCATGTATAAAAAGATATTTTTCTAAGAAAAAAGTAAGAGCTACTCTTTTTACATCTATTGAAGTTGTTTGCATCCCAATCCATTCACTAGCAAGCTTCTCCCAACCATTCCATTTACTGCCGAGGACTTTAGATATCCAGCTAAATGTTAAATCAATACTTCGATTGTCATTTTTCTTAATTGGTTTTTTCATTTTATACCTTGAATTTTATGTTTTCACCCGAAAAGTATTGATTAGGATCTATGTCATTGAAACCATATTTAGTTAAGTTCTCCCAACTTAAATCTAACATCTTTTCACCTTTATCTAATGCTACTGAAGCAGCAGTTAAAGTATCTGATATTTCATTGAAATTTGGCTCTGTGTAAGGAGTTTGAGAGTCAAGCGATTTGTGATGCATACACCTTCTGATAATTAATGGATTTATATTTGCTCTTCGTAAACGCCGACCATAGCTATGTCTATGACCATGTGGATCATAACCAGCATGCTTTGAGGGCAATAAATTAATTCTTTTTAATGCATTTTTATAATTTTGATGAAATGCATTTAATGTGTAAGGTAAACCTAAATGTTTTTTATGAAATGAAATAAAGGCATAGGGATGATTGCATAAGATAGATGCTCGATATTGATGATAAATTTTCCAGAGTCTTAGAAAAATTTCACCATAGTATGAAGGGAACCAATTGACAATTATATAACCATCTTTGTGGTCTATAGTCCCGCCTTTCCAGCCTAAATGCTCAGTATTGAACATAGAAACACGTGGTACTCTGCCATATTTTTCTTTAAGGAATAATTTTCTAGAGTTTCCCCCCCTGTTCGATTTCCAGCCATAAGGAGCAACACCTTGCTCTTCATTATATATTTTAACATGCGCAGCATTATTATTTAGAGGGTCTAATTCAATATCTGAAACCCATAAACTCATGGCTTCACTCTCTCTTAAGCCGCCTCCATGCATAAGGAGTAAGATTAGCTTGTCTCTTATTGAAATTCTTAAATCACGTTGAGTTGAAAAACCATCGAAAAAAAGATTTTTAAATGTTTCTTCAGGAAAGGCTACAGCATCACCTTCGGCTACTAAATGTGTTTTCGTTGAGCAATAATTCATTTCTCTGTAGCTTAATGAGCTGTTTTTAAAAGACTTAGTATGTCCAAGAAAGTCATTTATATTTTTTCTATACCATGCCGAATAAAGTAAAACGCTACGAAAATCATTTTGGATAAGTTTATGAGTTTTTGTACATTTTGGCTCTAACCAATTTAGAAGTGATATTAAACAACGAATAATGTTTTTAGTATTAAGAAAGGATTTTGGTTCCCAATAAAGACCAGAAGGGTCGATCCCACGTTCATCTAAAGTGCCAGATCTTAACCTTAAAATGAATGAAGTGAGTAATCTGTCAGGCTCATTAAATATACTTTTATTAGCTTCCATGTAATCAAGAAATAACTTTATGGCTCTTACATAAGATATTAGAGAGGAGCGGCTTTTACCTTGTGCAGTTAAGACTAATAAATAGTCTGTAATTAGTGGTATGTCACCATTGGCGGTAAGAATTACAGGAACATTAACCCACGAGCCAGTATTATCTGTAATAATTTTTGCAATGACAGTTACTGTTGACATCTTAAACTTGAATTATTTTTAATATCAAGAAGTTAATCTATTTGAAAGGAAATATAAAGGAAATATTTTTTAACTTTAAATAAAAGTACATATGAACATAACTATATACAATAGACAGTATCGGACTTTAACGTTATTCTGTAAACCTATTATTTAATTGAATATTTATACATTATGCTTGTTGCTTTGGTTGATACGTTAAAACAATTAAGATATCAAATTGCCCATCTAGATGACGGTACTCTAAATTCAGAATACCCAGAACTTGCATCCTTTATACAGGAAGTTGGCTTGACTGTAACTGAATCAAAAGCCGATCTGACATTCTTATATCAGTTTTTATATGTTTATGGCAGAAAATCAGAAGCGACTTATAGCCGTTTTCGAAATGAACTTGAACGCTTTTATTTATGGTCGTGGTTAATAGCAGAAAAATCAGTATTCGATTTAAAACGTGAAGATATTGAAGCTTACGTTGATTTTATGGTTGAACCTGATAAAGAATGGGCTGCAACTTCAGTGCAATGGCGTTATAAAGATGAGCAAGGAATTCGTAGATTAAATCAAAATTGGCGCCCTTTTATGCTAAAAGAATCGACTGCCAGCCAACAAACTTTATCGGCCATGTTTACTGCCTTAAATGTATTTTATAAGTTTGCCCTACTCGAAGAAAAAACATTCGCGAACTTTGTCCCTGTTGTTAAAAAAAATAGCCCGTATTTAGTTGTTCAATCACAAATTCAAATTCCTGATACATTAAGTGATATTCAATGGGAATACGTTTTTGGTGTAACGCGTGATTTATGCGAACATAACCCTGATTTAGAGCGAAATTTGTTTACGCTTGCCTGCTTAAAAGGTCTTTATTTACGAATTTCAGAATTATCTGAGCGCCCACAATGGTCGCCGGTGATGTCTCATTTTTGGCAAGATAATGATGGATTTTGGTTTTTACGTATAATGGGTAAAGGTAATAAATTACGAGATGTAACCTTGAGTGATGATTTTGTTGAATATTTAAAACGATACAGATTATATCGAGGTCTACCTGCCCTTCCTCGGGTTGATGAATCTGAGCCGTTAGTTCATAAAATTCGCGGTCAAGGTGGTATGACCGTAAGGCAAATTAGGCGTTTAGTTCAACAAAGTTTTGATTATGCTCAGCAATCATTACTTAATGATGGTTTTAAAGATGACGCTGAACAACTTGGCGCTGCAACTGCACATTGGCTTCGTCATACTGGTGCTACACATGATGCGCAAACCAGACCGCTCAAACATTTATCAGAAGATTTAGGCCATTCTAAAATTGCGACTACCGATCAAATTTATATTCAAACAAATATTAAAGAGCGAGCAAAATCAGGACTTAAAAGGAAAATTTAATGGAGTATTTAGTAATATCATTTATAGGCGGACTATTTTTAATTTATTCTTTAACACTTCGCCAGTTAGAAAAAACAGAAGTAACAGGCCCAATGTTTTTTGTTGTTGGGGGAATATGTTTAGCTTTAATGCTACCCAACGAAGGGGATAAAATAAAAGAAGGCGTTGATCTTTTATTACCATTTATAGAGCTTACGCTAAGTATATTTTTATTTTCTGATGCAGCTAAATCAAAGTTAAGTGTATTAAGGCATAGTTTTCAGTATCCTAGTTTACTGTTGTTTGTTGCCCTACCCTTAACTTTATTACTCGGTATTGCTGTTGCTTTATTTTTCTTTGCTGAGCTTTCACTTATTCAAGCGGCGTTGCTCGCTATTATTTTAACACCTACTGATGCGGCATTAAGTAAAGGGTTACTAGCAAGTACACAAGTGCCTGAAAAAATACGCGAAGGAATAAATACTGAAAGTGGTTTGAACGATGGATTATGTGTGCCCATATTTTTAATATTTATATTACTCGCTAAAAATCCTGACTCAGCTATTACTGCAACACAAACATTAAGTGTGTTTGGCCGAGAGCTTGGCCTGGCTCTATTAATAGCTATTACAAGTATCGCTGTTTTTATACCGAGTTTAAACTTTGCAATGAAACGTCATTACTTTGCACAAAATACCAGTCCATTTTTATTACTTGGTTTTGCTATGGCTGTGTTTTCTGTCACTCAGTATTTTCATGGCAGTGGATTTATTGCGGTGTTTATTGCAGGTTTACTATTTGACAAATTTTCGACTGAAGAAGTTAGAACAGAATTAATTGAAGACTCAGAGCACATCGCAGATTTTACATCGCTAATGATTTGGTGTTTGTTTGGGTTTGTTTGTGCTTACTTAGTTATCCCGAAATTAAATACTGAAATTATAATTTACGCTTTATTAAGTACAACATTAATTAGAATAATTCCTGTTATGTTGTCACTGCAGTTTACGGCATTGAATATTAAAGAGCGTTTTACATTTGCGTGGTTTGGACCAAGAGGATTAGCATCAATTGTTTTTACATTGATGGTGATTGATACGCAAATAGAAAACAAATATCAAATAGCGACAATAGCAATGACGACTATTTTGTTTAGTGTATTTATTCACGGTATAAGTACAAAGCCAATTGCAGACAGTTTCGCTAAAAAATCTAAATAGCTTTTATAAAAATTAGTGAATTTTTTGCCGAGGTATCAAGGCGTTTTTCCAGCATCAAAAACGATCATTTAATTAAGCGAATGGGTATTAATAAAAAAAGGCGTAACTTATTTTTAAGTTACGCCTTTTTTTAACTTTTATTAGCTAAGTACCTGTGCGAGTAATTCAATTGGGTGTTTTGGTTTAAATTTCTCAAAACGTTTAACTTGGCTACGACAAGAAAAGCCCGTAGATAAAAGTTGCTCTGGTTTATTTTTATCTACAATTGGTTTCCAACTCATTTCGTAAAGTGCACGTGAGTTATCTTGATTTTGTGCTTCGTGGCCATAAGTCCCCGCCATTCCACAGCAACCTGTATTTGTTGTTTTTAATGTTAAACCAATATCACTGAAAATTGTTTGCCAAACATTTGCCGCTTTTGGCAGCGCAGTTGTTTCAGTACAATGACTCAGTAATGTAAATTCGGTATCTGTATTTTGTTTTGCGCTTAGTGATTTAAACGATTGTGTTTCTAACCATTCATGGGCAAGTTGCACATTAAATTCACCACGGTTATTTTCTAAAATTGTATTATATTCATCGCGGTAGCACATAACGAGTGAAGCATCTAAACCGACTAACGGTGCATTGATATCATTTAATTTATTTAAAAACTCAGCTGCATTTTTAGCTGTAACTTTAAATTCATGCAAAAAACCTTTTACGTGTTGCGGTTTACCATTTGGTTTAAAAGGTAATAGCATTGGTTTTTTGCCAAGTTGGGTTATTAAAGTAATAAAACTTTCTACTAGTTCGGCTTCGTAAAAGCTCGTAAATGGGTCTTGTACTATTAATACATATTCACTTTGTTGCTCTGCATTTAATTTATTTAATAAATCAAAATCAAATTTTTGTGTTTTAGTAATACGTTTTGAAAGTGCAGGAATACTTAACTGTGGTGTATCAACATAGCCAACTGCTTTTTTAATAACATTGCTTACTAATGATGTTTTAACAATTGGGTTTATAACTTTTGCAAACTTTGCCATTAATGGCGCGCTGTTTTCTATGTTACCAACCAGGTAATCTTTTAGCGGACGTGCATAATAACTATGATAATAATTTAAAAAGCGCGAACGAAAAGTAGGAACATCTACTTTAATTGGGCAAGCAGTTGTACATGCTTTACATGCTAAACATTCATCCATTGACGCTTTTACTTCGTGAGAAAAATCGTAAATACCTTTTCGTTTTTCGCGGCTGTGAACGAAACGTTCCCACCAGGTGATTACTTCACCTTTGTTAAGCTGCTTTTCTACTTCGAGTAAATCTACATTTTTTGACTCTTGTAAACGAAGCCATTCGCGCATTAAACTTGCGCGACCTTTTGGTGAATTACGACGATCGCCGGTTACTTTATACGATGGACACATAGGTGAATTTTCATCGTAATTAAAGCATATGCCATTACCATTACAGGTCATTGCATTGTTAAAACTGGTTTTAACTTCTATTGATATTTGCTTATCGAAGTGCGATCTCTTTTGTCCATCAACACTAACTAGTGAGTCTTCACTATCGATAGGAGTACATATTTTACCGGGGTTAATGCGGTTGTTAGGATCGAAAGCTGTTTTTATTTTACGAAGTTGCGTATATAAATGCTCACCAAAAAATTCAGGGCTGTATTCACTTCGGTAACCTTTACCGTGTTCGCCCCACATTAAACCACCGTACTTAGCGGTTAGTTTTACTACTTGATCTGAAATAGTTCTAAGTAGTTTTTCTTGTTCTGGGTCGCACATATCAAGTGCTGGGCGTACGTGTAAAACCCCAGCATCAACATGGCCAAACATACCATATTGTAAATTATGGCTGTCGAGTAATGCTCTAAATTCGACAATATAATCTGCTAAATTTTCAGGGGGTACTGCAGTGTCTTCTGCAAAGGCGAGTGGTTTTTGACTGCCTTTTACATTACCTAATAAACCTACTGATTTTTTACGCATTGCGTAAATTTTTAGTATATCGCTTTTATCACTGGTTAACTGATATCCAATAACGCCATTAGTTTGATTTGCTACGCATTCATCTAGAAGCTTACAAAGTGTGTCTACTTTGTCTTTTATATCATCGTTTGATACTGCATTAAACTCGACCATGTTAAGGCCTTGCATATCTTTATTTGGTACGTCGGTTATTAAGTCCGATACTAAATTCCAAATGATGTCTTCACGCGCTAAGTTTAAAACTTTGCTATCTACGGTTTCTACCGATGTTGCGCGTGCATCAACTAAAAACGGTGAATGACGAAGTGCTGAATCAAAGCTATCGTACTTGATATTTATAAGGGTTTTAAATTCAGCAATCGGTGTTAGGTTTAATTTAGCTTCAGTTACTATACCCAATGAGCCTTCTGAACCTGTTATTAGTCGGCTCATGTCAAAAGTAAGTAAGTCATCACTTAGCACATGCTCTAGGTCGTAACCGGTTAAAAACCTATTTAACCGTGGAAACTTAGCTAAAATAGCTGCGCGTTCATTAACTGAAATATCTAAAACTGTTTTATATAAACTACCAATTAAAGAGTCTTGCTCGGCTATAATTTTTGCTTTGTCGATGTTTATTGGTGAGGTACACATAGGTGTACCATCGACTAAATAAGTTGTAAGCCCTAAAACATGATCGCTTGTTTTTCCGTAAACTAACGACCCTTGCCCAGATGCGTCAGTACTTATCATGCCACCAATAGTTGCCCTGTTACTAGTAGATAAATCGGGTGAGAAGAAAAAACCATAAGGTTTTAAAAAGTCATTAAGTTGATCTTTTATTACGCCAGTTTGAACGCGTACCCAGCCTTCTTCTACATTTATTTCGAGGATTTCGCGCATATAGCGAGACAAATCTACAACAATACCTGGTGTTAACGATTGACCGTTAGTACCTGTTCCGCCACCACGAGGGCCAAAAGTTAATGATAAAAATGGGTCGCGAGATGCAGTTTGCAGTGCGAGTTGAATATCTTTTTCATTTTTTGGAAAAATAACACCTTGGGGTATTTCCTGATACACACTGTTATCGGTTGAAGCAGTAATACGCGTTGCATAACTGGCATCGGTATCTCCACTAAAACCTTGGCTTGCAATGGTATTTAGGTAATTTGCGACAAGTACTGTCGCGGCATCTTGCTGTGTAATTGTTGCTATCATGACGACGATATTTTAGGGCATTTGACTAATTATATCATGGTGATGGCGAATAGAAATTGAAGATTTTACAGTTTGTAACACTCTTTTAGTCGATTTTAATGCAGCTTAAATTATACTCAAGTTAACGAGTAATGAGGTGTGTTATATGAAAAAATTACTATTACAGATCAGTGGCGTGCTATTTATTTTGCTAGGATTATTTTTTGCGATCGTCCCTGGCCCATCGATTATATTTTTTATGGCGGGTTTATTGTGTCTTTCGTTTTACTACCCTAAAGCGCGACATTACTTATCACTTTGTCAAAAGGCGTTAACTAAATCATGTGCTTATTTAGATAAAAAATTAGCCCGTTAATTTAACTTTTAATTGGTTATAAAAAAATGCCAGCAATACATTGCTGGCATTTTTTATAGCTTACCTATTTATTACTTTGCTAATTTTTTAGCTAGGTATAACCATGTTTCTATTACTGTGTCTGGATTGAGTGAAACAGAGTCAATGCCCTGCTCTACTAACCATGCTGCAAAGTCTTCGTGATCTGAAGGACCTTGACCACAAATACCTACGTACTTGCCTTTTTCTTTAGCTGTTTTAATTGCCATAGAAAGTAGTTTTTTAATTGCTGGGTTACGCTCATCAAATAAATGTGCGATTAAACCAGAATCACGGTCAAGACCAAGCGTTAACTGTGTTAAATCGTTAGAGCCGATAGAAAAACCATCAAACATTTCTAAAAATTCATCAGCAAGTAATGCATTTGAAGGCAGCTCACACATCATGATTACTTTAAGACCATTTTCACCACGTTTAAGGCCATGCTCTTCTAGTAGTTCAATTACGCGTTTACCTTCTTCAAGGGTACGTACGAATGGGATCATGATTTCTATGTTTGCCATATCCATGTCGTTTCTTACGCGTTTTATAGCTTCACATTCTAATGCAAAACAATCGCGGAAATCTTCAGAGATATAACGTGCGGCGCCACGAAAACCAATCATTGGGTTTTCTTCTTCTGGCTCGTATTGCTGGCCACCAACTAGGTTTGCGTATTCGTTTGATTTAAAATCAGACATACGCACAATTACACGCTCCGGTGCAAAAGCACAACCAAGCGTTGAAATACCTTCAACCAGTTTTGTTATGTAAAACTCTACTGGTGATTCGTAACCGGCAATCATGTCAGTAATTTCTGCTTTTAATGCATCTGTTTGCGCATCAAAATTTAATAACGCTTTAGGGTGAACGCCAATCATACGGTTGATAATAAATTCAACTCGCGCAAGGCCAACACCTGCATGCGGTAAGCGTGCAAAGTCAAAGGCGCGATCGGGGTTACCCACGTTCATCATTACTTTCATTGGTAGTTCTGGCATTTTATCAACGCGTGACGTTAGTATTTCAAAATCTAAAATACCTTCGTAAATAAAGCCGGTATCGCCTTCGGCGCACGATACTGTTACTTCTTGTCCCGCTTTAATTAAATCAGTTGCATTACCACAACCAACAACTGCCGGAATACCAAGTTCGCGTGCAATGATTGCCGCGTGACAGGTACGGCCACCACGATTTGTAACAATCGCTGCTGCACGTTTCATGATTGGTTCCCAGTCAGGGTCGGTCATATCGGTTACTAAAATGTCGCCTACTTGTACCTGGTCCATTTCTTTAATTGAATCAAGAACACGTACAACACCGCTACCAATTTTGTGACCAATTGCACGGCCTTCAACAAGTACATTACTTGTGCCATTTAATTGAAAACGTTCCATTACGTTTGAGTCTTCGTTTGAGCGGACAGTTTCTGGACGTGCTTGAACTATATATAGTTTGCCGTCGTTTCCGTCTTTTGCCCATTCGATGTCCATAGGACGACCGTAATGTTTTTCAATGATTACAGCTTGTTTGGCAAGATCTTGCACTTCTTCATCTGTAATCGAAAATTTATTAGAAAGCTCAGGGTCAACATCAACGATGTCTACTTGCTTACCATGTGCTTTGTCTTCTGAGTAAATCATTTGTATGGCTTTAGAACCAATATTACGACGTACTACTGAAGGTTTGTTTTTAAGGAGTGTTGGTTTATGAACATAAAATTCATCAGGGTTAACCGCGCCCTGTACAACCATTTCACCTAAGCCGTAGCTTGATGTAATAAATACAACGTCTTCAAAACCAGACTCTGTATCAATACTAAACATTACGCCAGATGCTGATTTATCTGAACGTACCATGCGCTGTATACCTGCTGATAACGCTACACCACGGTGATCGTAACCTTGGTGAACACGATATGAGATTGCGCGGTCATTAAATAATGAAGCAAATACGTGTTTAATAGCGACCATGACTGAATCGATACCGACAACGTTAAGGAAAGTTTCTTGTTGGCCTGCGAATGATGCATCTGGCATATCTTCAGCGGTAGCTGATGAACGTACTGCAAATGAAACATCTGCTGCAGTATCGCCATGGAGTTGGCTATATGCGTCGCGAATGGCTTGATCTAGGTTTGGTTGGAATGGTGTGTCGATTATCCATTGGCGGATATCGGCACCGACTTTAGCGAGTGTATTTACATCATCAACATCAAGTGTATCTAGGATGTCATGAATTTTGGCGGTGAGTCCTGATTGATCTAGAAACTCATTAAAAGCATCTGCGGTAGTTGCAAAACCACCCGGTACTTGTACACCTGCGTTTGCGAGGTTTGAAATCATTTCGCCAAGTGACGCGTTTTTACCGCCAACTCGAGGAACATCTTGCATACCAAGCTCTTGATACCAGAGAACGTATTCTTGCACGGATCTTTCTCCAAAAAAAACAAATTGTAGGTCTAACTGTGAGAGTTAAGAAAGAAAACCTTTTATAAAGGTCGTCATCATTCTACACTGGCAACAGTCCTCACGTAAACCGTGGGAAACCCATTTTAGGGATTTAAACGCAATAAAAAGGTTAATTATGAGAACTGCTTTTTATATATCAGATGGAACAGCAATTACTTCAGAGGTGTTTGGGCATGCGACTTTGTCGTTGTTTCCTATCGATTTTAATCATAAAACAATTCCATTTGTAGAAACTGAAGAAAAAGCGCACGAAATTAAAGCTTTAATTAATGCAACCGCTGCAAAAACAGGTGAAAAGCCTTTCGTGTTTTTTACTTTTGTGAATCACAATTTAAGTGAAATTATAAAATCGGCTGATGCAGTTACGTATGATTTTTTAACTACGTATAGCGAAAAAATAGAAAAAGAGCTCAACGTAGCCCCTGTGCCAAAAATGCATCGTACGCATTCTATCCACGAAAAAAGTTATGATTTTAGAATTGATGCGGTTAACTATGCGCTTATGAATGATGATGGCGGAAATATTAAAAACTTTTCCGAGGCAGACATCATTTTAATTGGCGTTAGCAGAAGTGGTAAAACCCCGACAAGCTTATACTTAGCACTGCAGTACGGCATTAAAGCGGCTAACTACCCTATTACAGAAGAAGATTTAGATAATGAAGGTTTGCCTAAATGTTTAGTCCCTTATAAACATAAGTTATTTGGGCTCACGATTGACCCTGAGAGGCTTGCAGCTATAAGGCATCGACGTATGGCTAACTCTAAGTATGCTTCAATTAAACAGTGTCGTATTGAAGTGCGCGAAGTAGAAATGTTGTATAAGCGTCACAAAATAGCTTACTTTAATTCTACGCATCATTCTGTTGAAGAAATTTCTGCAAAAATACTGATAGAGACAGACTTGGAGCGACGTAAGTACTAACTTAGTCATCAAATTTGAAATAAAAAAAACCGCAACTAAGCGGTTTTTTTGTATCAATAAATATTATTTACGTGCGTCTTTTAGTAAATCAGCGACTAAAAAGCCTAACTCTAATACTTGGTCGGCGTTAAGGCGTGGATCACACTGCGTTTTGTAACGCTGCGCTAGGTCATCGTCAGATAAACCGTAAGCACCGCCTGTACATTCTGTTACGTGCTGACCTGTCATTTCTAGGTGAACACCACCTGCGTATGAACCTTCAGCTTTGTGTACAGCGAAGAACTGACTGATCTCGCGCATGATATTATCGAAGTTACGCGTTTTGTAACCTGAAGTCGCTTTTTCAGTATTACCGTGCATTGGATCTGAGCTCCAAATTACTTTACGGCCTTCTTGTTGAACTCTTCTTACTAGTGCTGGGAGTTTTTCTGGCAGTACGTCTGCACCCATACGCGTAATTAGCGTTAAACGACCAGGAATATTATCTGGGTTTAATGCGTCAATTAAACGAATTAGGTCGTCAGGGTCCATACCTGGGCCAACTTTAACACCAATTGGGTTTTTAATGCCTTTAAAGAATTCAATATGTGCATGGTCTAGTTGGCGTGTACGTTCACCAATCCAAACAAAGTGAGCAGAACAATCGTACCAGTCACCCGATAAATGGTCGCGACGTGTTAGTGCCTCTTCGTAACCAAGTAGTAAAGCTTCGTGAGAAGTGTATAAATCGGTTTCTTTTAAGCTTGGTGCAATTGTAGAGTTAATTCCGCACACTTCCATAAACTCTAGTGCGTCTTGAATTTTATCTGCAAGTTGTTGGTATTTTTCTTTAAGTGGATTTGCAGCAACAAAGCCCATGTTCCAGCGGTTAACCTGGTGAAGATCGGCTAGGCCACCTTGTGCAAATGCACGTAATAAGTTTAACGTAGCAGCACTATGATGGTATGCAGTCATTAAACGTTGTGGGTCTGGAATGCGCGCTTCTTCTGTAAACTCAATATTATTAATAATGTCGCCACGGTAAGATGGTAAAGACACGCCATTAATTGTTTCTAAGTCTGCTGAACGAGGTTTAGCGTATTGACCAGCCATACGCGCTATTTTAACTACTGGGCATTTACCGCCATAAGTTAATACAACAGCCATTTGTAAAATTGTTTTGAATGTATCGCGAATATTAGCGGCATTAAAATCGCTAAACGACTCGGCACAGTCACCACCTTGAAGTAAAAATGCACGACCTTCGCACACGTCTTCAAGTTGTTTGAATAGGCTTCTTGTTTCTTCGGCAAAAACTAGAGGCGGAGCCGTTTTTAATTGGCCTTCTACTGATTTAAGTATTTCTTGATCTGGGTACTGTGGCTGCTGCAGTATTGGCAGCTCTCTCCAGCTATTTGGGTTCCACGATGACATAATTTTTCCTCATTCCTACATTACCTGATAAGAAGAAATTAACGTATGCAGACCCCTATGTTCAAGGACTAAATTCACTATTTTCCAATTATTTAGTTATGAGTTAAGTATAAAAGTAATTTTACTTAACTCAGGTGATTATATAACAATCACTTTAGTTTTATTTTAAATAAACTAAAGTGATTAAAAACATACAATTAGAGTTAATTAGTTTCAATTTTAACACATTGAGAATAAATAAAGCACAAGGGTATATTATATGTATTTTACTTAAGAACACATCATACTTAAATTGCATCAAATGTAATCTTAACTTTACGCGCTAAATTAATTATTAACTAACAAGGACTATGTGCAGGCCTAAATATATGATATGTCATTTTGTGTTGCTCATTTATATGTACTTTAAGCCTAGTAGAATAACGCTGTTGATTATTCTCATGCCAGAATATACTTACAACTGACACAAGGTTAATCTGCTGATTCACCCCTCATCTTCTCACCCTGCCGTCAGCGTTATTTAGCAAGTTGTGATAACTAAAAACTTAACTGCCAGTGATGCCTTAAATGGCTCTCATGTAAAAAGCATGTATGACATTCTAAGGTTTTGGATGATAGACCCATAGTTAAAACACGTTATAATATTAATCACTAATTAGAGAAACAACCAAAACTAACACTATTATTTTGAATACAACCGCACCAAGTTCATTTTACATTCCTCATTTATTACACTACATGGGCAATTAAGCTCTAAGCGAACTAACTCTTTAATCAATAAAACAGTACTAAATTACAGGAATAAGTAGAACTATCCATCCTAGAAAAGAACACACCATACTCATACTTCTTTTAATATTATCTGATCAACGAGTATTATTTTTTAAAAAGTTTACTCAATGCAAAGTCCGTGCAATAATATGAAATTAGTAAGATGTGTTCTTTAAGGTGTGCCGTGGTTACTAAAGTGCAAATTAGGAGTCAGTTTGATTTAATGAACGAATTAACTTTAAGGTTAATTGAAGAATTAAACGAATGTGAGTTTTCCAGAGCAGAGTACTATCAGTTACCTGATGTAAGTAATTTAGATGAAAATAAGGTTCCTGAGTCCATACTTGTCTCTAAAATAACTGGAGCGCCGGCTCAAAAGGCAATTTTAAACTCCTTTTCTGACATTTATAAAAAATCGGGCTTAAGCAGTCGCGTGTTAAAAAGGCACCCTGGTTTACTTGTTATTAAAAATGCAGATAAACAAGCTTTAAATAATCGTATAGCACAGGTTAACAAAGCTAAAGCTAGTTTCAAAGAGTGTATATTGGCAATTGATAATAACGATGCCCGATTTGAGGCTGTTCATAATGCAATACCAAATTTAATAACACTTGCTGCTTATCGTAAGATTCACAGTGAGAGTGAATCACCATTTTCTGTTAGGTTTACTTGGATGCACAAGCACGCAACTAAAACGTTGACTAAAAAAATGGCCCTCGAAATGCTCGACAAATCGGCCTGTTATCGAAATCCAAGAATGATAGATCAGCAAAAATGGCAATCACTTGTAGCTCAAGAACAATTACGGGTTGCTAGTTTAGGTGAAAAGGAAAAATTAAGAATTCGTCGCCCTACTCGCGTAAGCCCTCAAGTTAATGTGAGATACACAGCACAAAACCGCTATCATGTGAGCGCCGCATTACCATTTATTCTAATTAATCCAGAACCAGACGTTAAACTAGGTATCTTACCTGATTATAAAAAACCCGAAGCTCATCCTCGAAAACGTGAGTATGATTTTTTAGTTGATAGGCTATATTTAGAACAAGTTGACCGATAGCTATTATGTTAAAAAGGCCACAATATGTGGCCTTTTTAGTAAATATGTACAGTATTTAAATAACGTTTATTATTTTTCTACTATCTCTTCTATTTTATCTTCATCAATTAACACTGCATTTTCAACAATACGTTTACCGCCTTGAATCTCAATGCGTTTGTTGTGTTTGTTCAATGTAAGTATTTCATCGCAAAACTGATCAGACGGGTGCATTTCGTATGTGTAATCAATAATGTTACCATTTTTGTCATCTTTGACGTTTGTAATGCTGTATTCTGATATAGCACCTTTTTCAATCAAATCTTTCATTGTGGTGGTCATATCACGACGAAGCGCTTTTAATTTATTTTCCGTAATATCATCAGTTGAATAAATAGATCCGTATTTTTCCATAATAGAAAGTAATCTAAAATGATAAGTTTTACCTGGAGCTGCATAACGCCAAAGGTGATACAAACGAAGCATCATCCAACGCGACAATCCCCGTTTTAATTCTTGTGCACTATTAAAGTAATACCCTTTGTATTCAAGGTTATCAATCATGTTATGAACAAACGCATTTAAGCAGGCCACACACTTTACATTGCCACCTTGACCTTTTTTGCCACTAAAGTGAAGTGACGATAAAAAGTTCATATTTGACTCGTAAAACGAATCATCTATATCGGAGTTTTTAGTATCGGTTGCTGAATATTTAAATGAAAGTTTAGAACCTTGCAATGCTTCAAGTGACTCTTTAATAGCAGGATATGGCATTGACTGCCCTACCGCTTTGAGCTCTTGCGCTAATTCGTTCATAGAAAAAACAACCGCGTATTGAATACCGGACTTAAAATTAATTTTTACTATTTTGCCTTTAGAAGCTAAACGAATAAGTGCTCGTTCTACTTTTTCTTCTCTGTCCGATGGCCAAACAAGATACTCAATATCTTCGCCATCTTTACGAGTACTGACAACAGCAGGGGTAATTTTTATCTCACCATCGTATAAAATACCATCAACTTTCTCCGATATTTTACGCGTAATGATTGTTTTTTTAGGCGCTTCTTCAAGTGGCAATTTTTTATAGCCAGAGCGAACAAAACGGCCCCACAAATCATAATGATTAAACGTGTTTGAATATGCACGTAAACCATGAGCTGCATTTTCAATAGAAATTCGCACGTCTTTGTTGTCTGTAAATAGTGCTAAACTTTCGTTATCAATTGCACTTTCCACCCCGTGGATTTGGCCCCTGAGTGTATCGGGCAAATTATCTACCGAGATGTTGACCTTTCGGCTCATTGTTCTTATTTCCATTTTTATTGCGACATCTAATAACAACACATTAAACAACAAAAGTTAAATGTTTAAGTTAGTATAAAAGTGATCTGACTTTAAATAAAACGTTTAGATCACTATTATACTAAGTAATGTACATAACTTGCGATTTCAGATCATATTTTTACTAACTGGGTCATCACAAATCTGTTTTTTACTAACTCAGCTGTTATTTTGTCCATCACAATGGCTTTATTTTAAAATTTAGCACGACAAATTCACAATAAAATTAATATCCCTGTGGATAAAGGCTTATCGAGTTAGCATAGATCTGATCTGTACCAAGTACAGATCAGATCCATACTAATTAAACGAACCTATTGACGCTAAGGTTAGTGCATAACTTTATAATTTACTTAGTAAAAAGTTGATCTCAAGGGCTCTTTTTGTTCATAACCTTATGCGCAACCTGTGGGTAACTTGATTTAAAAAATAAGGCTTAGTAAAAAGCTGATCTGCAGGTAGATAAAGATCTGATCTTAACCAAGTATAACGCTGATCTGCTTTTTTTTATATTGTTTATATTAATCATAATGTTATGTGTTAATTTTAGGCCCTTAACCTTTACTACCTTATATATTTAACCACCTTTAAACTTCTTTATTTATACTAAGCAACATTAAAAGTGTAAAAGTGTAAAAGTATTTTTAAATGTCTTCTTTTTAAAACGCATGTCGTCTTAAATAGTTATTTACAGCAATTTGAATGGACATTATACTAACTGCCTAACTTTGAGGAAGAAAGTATGTCTATCAATAATAACGCGTTAAGTACCTACCGGCTTTTAAAAGCAACTGCCGAAGTAGCTGAAAAATCATTAGAAGGTCGTATTCAGCACTATCGTGCTCATCTTAAATCAGAAGAAAAAGAATTAAGAACTTATACGCAAAAAGCAGCTGCCGATTTATTAGGTTGTAATAATCGTACTTTAAAAAGACGTCATGACAACGGTGACTTTGATGATTTAAACATAAAACGCGGCGCCAATGGTCATTATGCTTACACATTAGTAAACATTTTTGCTATGGCTGATATTATGGATATTAAACCAGATCATCGTACTGGTGATGACAAACTGCAAGTTATTGTCATTAATTCTCTCAAAGGTGGCTGTGGCAAAACAACCAGCATGGTTAATATTGCAGCAGCGCTGGCAACTACAAATATTAAGCGCTATCGCATTGGAATAATTGATTTAGATCCTCAAGGCTCTTCTTCAAGCTTTTTTCCTTCAAGCGAGCATGACCCAATTACTGTTGGTGATTTAATGCGTGATTGTATAGATTTAGATGAGGGCGAAACATGGCCTGAATTTGTTTCAAACTCATTTTTACCAACGCATATCCCAAATATTCGTGTACTACCATCAGGTATGGACGATTTTTATTTTGAGCACGAAACTGCAACATTACTCAAAGACACCTCAAATTATGAGCAAACTCGTCATTACCATAAGTTACTTGAAAAAGTAATTAACCCTGTTAAAGACGAGTTTGATATTATATTAATAGATACAGCTCCAACTCTTAACTTTATGTTTTATAATGCATTAATGGCTTCTACTGCGATGCTTATTCCTGTTCATCCAGAAGCTGTAGACTTTGATGCTAATAATAAATATTTAAAACGACTAGGTGAGATTTACCATACCGTTGCGGCACTTGGCCATGAGGGATGGGACTTTATGCAGTTTTTAGTTACCAACTATGTAAAAGGTAATCACTCACAGCGCGATATTGTTAAAGATGTTCGTAGTGCATTCGGTCGCCAAGTTATGAGTTACCCAATCAACCACAGCTCGGCGATTACTGCTAGCTCTTCGTCTTTCAATACTATTTTTGATCAAAAAGCGTCAGACAGCTTAGCAAGCCGTGAATCACTAATGCGCGCTCAAGAAAATATTAAAGATGTGGTCGATGAGCTAGAAATGCTTATTCGTTCAAATTGGCAGTCAACTCAATCAACACTCAATACCCCTAAGTAAGGATGTTAAATAAAAATGGCTAAAAAACGTAAAAATGACACCCGCTTAGATCCTTTTGCAACAGCTGTAGGAAGTAGTAGCCTTGACGCATTACTTGAACAAGCAAATGCTGGTGATGTAATTCGCATGCCAGCACCGAGCGATCCTGAGCGCCAAATTACACTTATTTGCAAAGTGATCGCACACGCTGACATTGAATCTACAACTGGTGTATACGGTAAAAATCGCCGTGTACAAGCACTTCTTAACGAAAAGTCAGTATCGGATATTTTACCTGCCATTGCAGAGGATGGCCGTAATCAGCACCCTGCGTTACTTTGGGATCAGGGTGATAAAAGCTTAGTCTTAGCGGGTTCTCGCCGTCGTATGGCCTGTATTTTAGGTAACGCTGATTATTTAGTACTTAGTTCAAGTGACTTTACTGAGCAAGACGCTAAAATTTTAGCTGTATCTTCAGATCAATATATCGCTCCAAGTTTATGGGAGCTGGGACAAGCTTACCAGCAAACTAAAAATGAGCTTATTGAACAAGGTAAAAAAGGATCTTACAGAGAGATTGCTGCAATTGAAGGTGTATCACACACCGCCATTGCTGATGCTGTTAAAGCGTATGAACAAATACCTGCTGAAGTTATTGCGCTCTACCCTACTGCGAATCACGTTGGTCGCGAAGTGGCTAAAAAGCTCATGAGCGCAAAGGAGAGAGACCAAGAGGCGTTTAATCAACTTGTTAGTGACTTAGCTAGCGATGAAGAGCTAAACGCCATTACAAGTGACGACAAGCGTGCAATGGCAATCACCAAATGCCTAACTGCTGAGCCTCAAGCTGCTGTTAAGCGTGAAGCTGTACTTGAAAATAAGTTTGTATCGGTACAACGCAATTTAAAAAGTGGTGATGTGTCTATCAAAATTGATAATAAAGTGATGACAGACAAGCGCTTAGAGCAATTAACTAAGTTATTAAGTGCCTTTAATTAGTTAGTTAAATAATGATCTGTCAGACATATATACTTAGTTAAATACTGATCTGACAGATTGTTTTGTTAGTAAAAATCTGATCTTTACTAGCCTAATCCTACCTTAAATAATCATATTTCCTCTTCAAGATCACTTTTTTACTAACTAATCGCCCCCTTTTAGCTATTTGCTCTTGGTTTATTATTATTGTTAGTAAAATTGTGATCTATAACGTGTCGTTTAATCTTTATATTTGTATGTAGTGCCTAATATTTTGCGAAATTTTATACTCATTTTTACCTATAAACCGATTTTTTACTAAGCTATCAGCTCCAACCAGTTTATATCTTGTTAATAGTGCTTTAGCTCAGAGCACATAAGGCATATACTGGCAGAATTATTTTTAAAATTTAATGCTTAGAGTGACATGTCTGCTAACTTATCAAAAAATGATTTAATGGCTATTTTTGAAGAAATTAAAAATGAGCAGGCTACCCAGTTTCCTCTTTCTGAACGCTTTATTAAAAAACTTTTCCGCGAAAATGTCTTAGATAAAGGCAAAGAGTACTACAAGAAAGGTCAAATCACCTGGCTAGAGCATACCCCTAATTTTTCTGTTGTAGACTCTACCGTGCAAGTGGATAACGGATCATCATTTAACCAACGTATTGAGATCAGTAAAGTACCAACTGGTTATTCTGTTGATACACACTGTTCGTGTAATGCAAAAACCAAATGCCGACATTTAGCTGCTATTTTGTTTAAGCTTAAAATAGAGCACTCTGGTGAATACGGTGAAGATTACTTCATTAATGATTGGTTTAGTGAATTAAGCGCTCTTAAAAGTGGTGATCAACATACACCCTCGCAAGTATTATTATTTGTATTAGATATTGAAAATAACAAAGTATTTTTAACACCTAAAATAGCTAATTTTGAGACTAAAAAGAATTACACGTTAGGCCGAAACCTCACTGAGCAGCAGTTAAATAGTTTCGTAACGCCAAATGATTTACTCGAAAGTGATTTTAGATTATTTAGTTGGATACGTTCACAAAATGCAGTAGGAAGTATTGAGCTAAAAGGCCAATGGGGCTTTAGTGCCCTACAACAATTGATAGCTACTGAGCGCTTGTTTTTTCAGCGCTCTCGCGTGCCAATTAAAGCGCAATCTGGCCAAGCATTGAGTTTTAGTTGGGAGCAAGATAAAGATCTATCACAATTAGTTATTAAGCTCGAGCAAACCCAAAACTGGGCTTTATTAAAAACAACACCGCCTACTTACCTCGATTTAGATCATTTAAAAGCGGGTCGTCTTCGTACACCATTGAGTGCAGACGAAATAGCGCATTTACAAACTATGCCTGCTTTGCATGACGCTAATTTTGACAGAATATACAAACAACTTGCAGATAACTTTGGTGCAGGTGTTATACCGCACCCTACTAACTTGCAGCCAACGTTACCTAAGCTATCTAGTAATGCTGTTTTAAAAGTAACAATGGGCGAGCAAGGTTTATCACTTTCGCTGTTATTTAAGTATAAAAATAAAAACTATTTAGCTGGTTCTGCCCCAGCAAGTACTATAAATAGCGCATTTGAAAACACCGTAACTAACGAGCTAATCAATCTAGGGTTTGAATTTTGTAAAGGGGGTTTACAAAGTGAGCTTGTATTTACAAAGCAATCTCCTATCCATTTGCATTGGCTAATATACGAAGTATTTCCTGGCTTTAAGCAGCGTGGTTGGCAAGTCAGTGTAAGTAAAGTAACAAGCCCTAATCCACAATGTGAAGTGAGTTTACATGTACACCGTGCAGCAGGGCATCAAATGCACTGCAAAGTATTGTTGTGTGACGCAAAAGCAGCGCTGTTGTTTACTAATGCTGATTCGCTTTATCAGTCATTGAATCGCCAAAGTGAACTGTTTTATTACTACCCGCTTGGTCGTCAATTTGGGGTTATTAATAAGTCTGCCATTAACTTATTAAACGAATTTAAAGAACGCTTTGAATTTGTAAAAACACGTGACGAATTTAATATTCCGCTTTCGTATTTACCTGAACTAGTAAAGCACACAGCTATTAATGTAGAGCTTCACGACGATTCACTTGAGCTATATTTACAAGAGTTAAATAATACCGATAAGGCAATGCCTAAGGTTTCATTACATGGCTTAAATGACTCTGTAACACTTCGTGAGTACCAACAGCAAGGCGTTGATTGGCTTAGCTTTTTAAAACGTCATCAATTAGGTGGTATTTTAGCTGACGACATGGGGTTGGGTAAAACACTCCAAGTTATTGCATTTTTAGCGAGTACATTTAACCGCCCTCAAGCAGGCCCTACACTTATAGTGTGCCCAACTAGCTTGGTGAGTAATTGGAAAAACGAAATTACTAAGTTTGCTAAAAGTTTAAAAGTAACCACTATTTTTGGATCAAACCGTAACGATCCTTTACAACACTTAGCACAAGCACAATGCATTCTTACTACATACCCGCTTTTAAAGCGTGATATTGCATATTACTCGCCATTATATTTTGAAAATATAATCCTCGATGAAGCACAATACATTAAAAACGATACCGCACAGGTCTCACGATTAGTTAAACGCTTAAATGCCGACTTTAAACTTTGTTTAAGTGGTACTCCAATCGAGAATAATTTACTTGAGCTTAAATCGTTACTCGATTTTGCTATGCCATCGTTACTTGGCTCTCAAGCCCACTTTAAGCAGCACTTTCAAACACCTATTGAGCGTGAAGCTGATATGCAGAGGGCTGAGCAGTTAAAAGCGTTAATTATGCCCTTTATAATGCGCCGCGCTAAAGCACAAGTAGCGCAAGAGTTACCTGAAAAAACAGAGCTTACAAAAGAGTTTGAGTTTGAGCCTAAGCAAAAAGAAATGTACCAAGGCATTACACGTTCATTAGAAGAGAAGCTAATAGACTTATTTGCCGAACAAGGCGCACAAAAAAGTAAGCTTGCATTTTTAGAGGCGCTTTTAAAGTTAAGGCAAATTTGTTGCCACCCTAAATTAATAGATCCACATACTCAAGCAGGCTCTGCTAAGCTTGAATGGTTAACAACACACTTACCGCTTATGCTAAGCCTGGGTCGTAAGATTATTATATTTAGTCAGTTTACATCGGCACTCGATTTAATAGCTCAACGCCTTGAAGAAATAAACATTAACTTTAGTATGCTTACAGGGCAAACGCGTCAACGAGATAAAGTAATCGACGAGTTTACCTGTGGTAAAACATCCGTGTTTTTAATTAGCTTAAAAGCCGGTGGAACAGGCCTTAACTTAACACAAGCAGATACTGTTATTCATTTTGATCCATGGTGGAATCCCGCAGTAGAAAAGCAAGCGACTGATAGAGCCTACCGTATTGGTCAAACTAATCCTGTATTTGTTTATAAGCTCATAATGAGTAACTCAATAGAGCAAAAAGTATTTAAAATGCAGCAAGACAAGCAAGCTCTTGTTGATGCATTATTTACTGATAAATCAATGAGCTTTACAAAGTTTGATGAGCAGCAAATGTTGTCTTTAATTAAAAACTAAAAAAGATCTAAAAAGTTTTGATCTTTTTATGAACTTAATTAAAAAGCGGACGTCTATCATTATGCTTGTTGATTAATTGCAGTTAACACAAGCATCATGTTGATTTCCCATTTAGTTACTAATTTTAGTAATGATTGAGCCTGCCCATTTTGAGTTGGCTTTTTTTATGTCTAAAATTTAGCGCGCAGCACTTATTTTAAAAGTTTTTTATTTTTTTATGAACTTAATTCAAAAAGACGCGTCTACTATTATGCTTGTTGATTAATTGCAGTTAATACAAGTTTTCATGTTGATTCCCTATTTAGTTACTAATTTTAGTAATGATTGAGCCAGCCCATTTTGAGTTGGCTTTTTTTATGTCTAAAATTTAGCGTTCAGCACTTATTTTAAAAGTTTTTATTTTTTTTGAACTTAATTAAAAAAGACGCGTCTACTATTATGCTTGTTGATTAATTGCAGTTAATACAAGTTTTCATGTTGATTCCCCCTATTTAGTTACTCATTTTAGTAATGATTGAGCCAGCTCATTTTGAACTGGCTTTTTTTATGCCCATAATTTGATTTGTTTAAATCAACCCAAATAAAAATAAATGATCTTCCGCAAATTAATTTGAATTAATTATTTTGTTATCCGGTCTACTCTAATGCCTGTTGTTATATAGCCTCACCTAATAATATTAGTAATATTTGACCAGCTTATTTTAAGCTGGTTTTTTTATGTCTGTAATTTCTTAACTCCCCTACTTCTGTTGTTGGTTATTGGTTATGATGGCATGTCTCTAAATTTTATAAGTTTATTTTATGCTCACTCAAGTACTCACTAATATTGATTGGCTAAGCGCTGGTGCTGGTGTTGCTTTAGGCGCCCTATTTTACGGCGCTGTATCAACACGGCTTCGCAAAAAGCTACATCTACAAATAAGCGAACAGCAGCAACAGCTTTCCCTGTTACAAAACCAATTTGATAATAAAGAGCTGCAATACAGCGCCTTACTAGAAGATCATGAACTGCTAGAACATACTCACCAAGAGCAGCGCGATGAAGCCCAGCATTTTAAAACGCGTTTTAGCGAACAAGAAAAACAAAGCATCCAATACAATCATTTTTGGCGTAAAGCCGAAGGCGAGCTGGCAGCGCTTCGTGAACAATATAATCAGCGCGATGTTGAATATAATAATATGCGCACTACCCTTGAGCAAAAACAGCAAAACTTTAGCGAGCAACTCGCGCAAATTGAGCAAAGTAAAAATACGCTCAAAAAAGAGTTTGAAAACCTAGCCAATAAAATTCTAGAAGAAAAATCACAAAGCTTTAAAACCTTAAATCAAGAAAGCATTGAGCAATTATTAAAACCAGTTCAAGGCGAGCTAAAAGGCTTTAGAGAAAAAATGGAATCAATGCACGTTGAAGACATAAAACAACGGACTGCGCTTAAAACCGAGCTACTGCATTTGCAAGCTAAAAGCCAAGCTATAACAGATCAAGCCGACAAGCTCAGTAACGCCCTACAAGGGCAAAAGAAAACCCAAGGTAATTGGGGCGAGCTTATGCTCGAAAACGTATTAGATAGTGCTGGCTTACGTGCAGGCGTTGATTATAAGCGCGAAGTGTCGTTTAACACTGAAGATGGCCGCTTGCGCCCTGATGTAGTTGTGTACTTACCACAGGGTCGCCACTTAGTTATTGATGCTAAAACTTCATTAAATGCCTATACACGCTACGTGAACGCTGAAAATGATCTAGATGCTAATCAAGCAATTAAAGAGCATGTAAACGCCGTTACAGCGCGTATTAATGAACTTGCGAGTAAATCGTACGACCGCTTACCAGGTATTAACTCGCCAGAAGTAGTGGTTATGTTTGTACCAATAGAATCAGCTTTTGTAGAAGCACTCAAATATCAAAGCGATATTTACCAACAAGCAATCGAAAAAAATATACTGGTAGCTACACCCACTACCCTGCTTACTAGTTTAAATATTGTTAAACAGCTTTGGCGTTTTGAAGAGCAAACCAAATATTCAAAAGAGCTGGCAAGTCGAGCGGAGCGTTTTTATAACAAGCTCAATGGTTTTTTATTGAGTATGGAAGGCGTAGGTAAGCAGCTTGATAAAGCGAAAGAAAGTTATGATAAAGCATTTTCGCAGCTATACCGTGGTAAAGGTAATTTAATTAAACAAGCATCAGAGTTTAAAGAGCTAGGTGTGTCGGTACAAAAAGAGCTACCTAGTGAGAGCGTAGAACGTGCCCAATTAGAGTTAGATTAACTCTGATTTATTTTTTATTTAGTTTATGTAAGTTAAACCTTAAGGATATTTATGAATAATAAGATTGTAGGAATTGTTTTAATCGTTATAGGTATCGCTTTAATTATGTGGGGATACGACGTGTATGATGCGGCGGCTTCGCAGCTTAGCCGTGCATTTAGTGGCGACACACCAATAGAAGCATGGGCGGGTATTATTGGCGGTACCATCTGTGTGTTAATTGGTATTAAAAAGCTCAAGTAACCTGAACTTGAATAATAGCTCTATTTAAGCAGCTATTTTCAGCGCTAACTACGTTGAATTTAGTTGTAATAGTCTGCACTGCACAGTGTTACTAGGCAAGATAAAACTCTTACAGGGCTTGCCAGCAATGGCATTGTGAAAGAGACAAATACGTCGTGTATTGCAAGGCAAACCTTTAATAATAAACGTTTTTGTAATATTTACCCCAATTATTTCAACTGCGCTCGGTTAAATTAGCCAATTATTGCCGCAATCGCTTTGCTAGTGAGATTATTTGTGCACCTTTAATTTATTACGGTTTTGTCTACTAATTTGTACACATCTAATAAATGTAACCATTTTATGTTGTATAAATGAGTATTAAAGCGTGCACCAATTTGGAAGTATGCTTTTTTATCAAGCTATTAAAGTGCACTGTTTTGTGCATTTAAAAGGACTATACGAGTAAAGAAAATAATCTGTTTTAAATGTTAATTCAAACGTCTGTTCAGTGTTTGTTAATTTAACTATATTATTGATAGTATTGGTATTTATTGTCTTTGTCTTGCTTGGGTTTGGTTGTTATTTATACTAGCTTATAGCGTAGATATTTAACCTACTCAAGGAGAATAGTCACATGGTATCTCGCAGAAATTTTATTAAAGCAGGGGCTGCTTTAAGTTTAGGCTCTATTTTTAGTGCTTCAGCTTTGGCTGAGCAACTAAAGGTAAAAATGTCTAACGGCAGTGTTATGCAAACTAAAGGATCAATAGATAAAAGCGCTGCTCTACCCACAAACGATGTTACTAACGCTAAGCATTACCGGCCGGAATCAAGAGTGGGCTTGGGCGGCCTTGCCGCCGGGAATGGCTTTAATACTATATCAAGCGATACAGAAATTTTAACAATGCTAAATGCAGCATGGGATTCTGGTATTCGTCATTTTGATACGTCACCTTTTTACGGTTTGAGTTTAAGCGAAAGGCGCTTCGGTGATTTACTTCGAAACAAAAAACGTGAAGATTATGTTTTATCCTCAAAAGTAGGCCGCCTTCTTACCCCTTCAGCAGAGCCTTTAGAAAACAGTTGGCATTGGGCTGATCACTCACCGTTTTATTATAAGTATGATTATTCAGCCTCAGGCACGCGCCGTTCAATAGAAGATACTTTGCATCGTATTGGAGTAGCTTCACTCGATATTGTCTATATTCACGATTTATCACCACAAAACAGCGATATGGGAGATGACTGGCTTAAGTATTTTGATCAAGCGGCTAAAGGTGCTATTCCTGAGCTGACTAAAATGCGTGATGAAGGAATAATTAAAGGCTGGGGTTTTGGAGTAAATACACCTCATGCTGTTTATAAAGCGCTTGATATGTCAGACCCTGATATTTGCTTACTAGCGCTGCAGTATTCAATTTTAGATCACAAGCAGGCACTTGATAAAACCTTTCCTATGCTTGATAAACGAGGTATTTCAGCGGTCATTGGTGCGCCGCTTAATGGTGGTTTTTTAGCCGGTCGTAATCGCTTTAATTACTCGCCTAAAATTCCAGGGCCTATGCAGCAAAAGTTTAATGCAATAAGCGACATTGCATCTAAACATGGGATTGATATTAAAACAGCTGCACTGCAGTTTGCAGAGGCGCCTTCAACGGTATCCTCAATTATTCCTGGGGCACGCACGGAGGAGCAAATTAAAGCTAATGTAGCCTCAATGAAAGTTACCATACCAAGCGAATTTTGGAGTGAGTTGAAATCTAAACAGCTTATTGCACAAAACGCCCCCATACCTACATAACAAAATAGGTGTGCCATTTATACCAATCCGCAATAATACTTAATCATTTTTCGGGGCTAAACGTGTCGCTACCTGTGTTTAAAAAATTTTCATTTACGACTGCATGGATGCAGAAGGTAGAGCAATGCAGGAGCAATTGCCGAGAACAACTAAATCGCGAATTTTTTGCCTAGCTATCAACACGTTTTTCCATCCTCAAAATAGATCACTTAATTAAGCGAATTGGTATTACTTGGCGCACCTATGCTTAATTTTTTAAGCAACGCTTGAGAATAAGTGAGTTGATTGTTGAGTGCTTGTATAAGCCCAATTAACACACTCTTGCGCTAAAATCGCGATGGTATCTAAACATGTACCGGGTGAATTAAATACTTGTTCATTTAAAACTAGCGGTATTTCGGTGCAACCAAATAGTACTGTATCGGCACCGTGGGCTAGCATTAGCTCATAACTTTGTTTTAAAAGATTATGTCCTGAGGTTAAATCTCCTGACTAAACCGCCGTTATACCTTGCATTATAAATGTTTGCTGCTGCTCGTTAGGCTCAATAAATTCAATATTGTGCTTACTAAATGCCGTCTGATATATCCGCATATTGAGCGTGGCTGTGGTCGCTAATATCCCTACCTTACGTTTGCCCGTTGCCTTTGCGCGCTTAATAACGCTTTGTACAATACTAATGGTATGCACATCAGCATTTTTCGTTAGTGCGTTGTACCAATAATGCGCGGTATTACACGGTATAACAATGCAACTTACACCTAAGCTAGTAAGTTGGTTAAAACCCTTTTTAAGCTCAAAAAATGGATTTTCATCTTCTATACCCATTAAAAAATTTGTTCTGTCAGGAATTTGCGGGATATTCCTTATAAACATAGGTATGTGCTCTTGATCATTCTTAGCAGGTGATAACGCAATTACTTGATTCATAAATGAGGCGGTAGCTAAAGGCCCCATTCCTCCCAATACTCCTAGTGTTCTAAGCATTGTTATATTCCGATAAGTTGTTACTGTATGGGTTAAATTTATCGTGTTTTTTTTGTTTTGAATAATGCTATTATTTTACTGCCCATGCTTAAATTGCATATCTTGAGTGAGTATTATGAATATAGAGAGTAAATGGTTAGAAGATTTTTTGGCCTTATCTAATACAAAAAGCTTTTCGCAGTCCGCAAGGCTTAGGCATATAACGCAACCTGCTTTTAGTCGACGAATTAAAGCATTAGAAGAAGCCGTAGGTGCAGAGCTAATAGATAGAGAGAACTTACCAATTACACTTACCTCAAGCGGTAAAATATTTCATATAACAGCGCGTAATCTAATAAACCAAATGAATAACTCAGTGAGTATGTTAGAAGAACTCTCCTCTGAAGAAACTCACTCAGTAAAGGTTGCTGCAGCGCACTCATTAGCTACGTTTTTAGCGCTAAAACTGTCGAACTTTCATAGTAAAAGTGATCGCAAAGTAGTCCTCAATATAGAAGCCATTGATGTTGATAAAGCCACAGCTACGCTCGAACAGGGCGCATGTGACCTACTTATTGCTTTTGATAACGAACGATTAAAGTTACCTCCGTTTAGTCATCAAAAAATAGGCAGTGCAGAGTTATTGCCAGTGAGTGCCTGCAATGCAAACGGTAAGGCAATATACAATTTAGAAAGTGATGGGTTTGTACCTCACTTAGCTTACAGTTTAGATTCTTATATGGGTAGGCAGTTAGAGCCGATAATATCGGGCTCTAAACTTAAAAAAGTATTTGTATCGTCGATGACAGAGCTTTTAAAAATACAGGCTTTAGAGGGTAATGGCATTGCTTGGTTACCAAACTATGTCATTACTAAAGAGCTAAAAGAGAAAAGTTTAGTTGTAGTTGGCCAAAAGCATCATTGCGTACCTATTACATATTATGCGTATCGGTACCATGCAGCGCTTCACCCTGGCGGCGAGAGCGTCTGGAATAAATTAAAAGAGCTAAATGTATAACGCAAAAATTTACTGTAAACCCCCATTACAGTAAATGGGCGTTATTAATTTAACGCGCTCACAGTAATATGAATCTGTATTTTAATTATATTCCTATTTTATTATGGATTTTTACTTCCATAATAATTGGGTGTTTTGTCCTTTTTTTTAATTTGCTTAGATAGTGACGAATTATCCATATCATGCAGTGCTGCGGCTTTGGCAAATGAGCCTTGTTGCACTACATCTACAAATAACGTTAATTGATTAGTTATCGACATATCACTCTCCTAAATCCCAGTAAGGTGTATCGCCATAATAGCCACTTGCAAAATCAACAAACGCACGTACTTTACTGGGTAAAAACTGCCTATTAGCGTATACCATGTAAAGCCCCATTGGCTCGGGTTCGTAGTCATTTAAAATGCGCACTACTTTACCTTGAGCCAGTGCTTCCCCTGCTATAAATGTGGGCTGCATAGCAATACCACCACCCGCAATGGCTGTATTTAGTAGCAAATCACCATTGTTAGCCACAAAGTTACTTTCAAGCTTTAGCTCGCTTTTTAACTCATTAACCCCAAATAATCGCTTTGTGGGTTCGCTGTGGGAATAGCGTAAATAGTTATGTGACTGTAAATCTAAAAGCGTTTGTGGCGTGCCATGGCGTTTTAAATAGTCGGGTGACGCAAACACCGCTAGGTGTATAGGTGCAATTTTTTTAGCTATCAACGTTGAGTTTTTTAATACACCAATGCGCAGAGCAATATCAATACCCTGCTCTACTATATCTACATATTGGTCTGTGAGCCGTAAATCTAACTTTAAATTTGGATACTGCTTTTGAAAATCAATCAACAAGCCTGCTAAATGCTTTGTACCAAACGACATAGGCGCACTAATACTAAGCAAACCCGATACATTTTCGCTTAAGTTATTGAGTGAGTTTTCCATGTCTTCAATATCAATAACCACCTGCTGACAACGCTGATAATACTGATTTCCAGCCTCTGTAACACTTACTTTTCGCGTTGTACGGTGTAATAAACGCGTGCGTAGATTATCTTCCAGCGCAGAAATATATTTGCTGACTAACTGCGGCGAAATATCGAGTTTATCGGCCGCTTTTGAAAATGATCCTTCTTGCACGACGGCTAAAAAGGTCTTCATGGTGGTGAGTTTATCCATCTTTAACAATACTTTGTTGATAATGTATAAATAAGTATCATATTTATCGTCAAATTAGAAACTTATATAGTGTTTATAACACGTCTATTTGTTTAAGGTTTTAGTATGACTCAGCCAGCTTTATTTATATCTCACGGTTCGCCAATGATGGCTGTACAGCAATCGGCTACGTCAGATTTTCTTGCATCAATAGGTCAAACGCTTAGTAAACCACGAGCTATTGTGGTGTTTTCTGCCCATTTTGATGAAGCGCACGATATAGTTATTACATCAGGAGATGCGCCGCATACTATTCACGACTTTTATAACTTCCCCAAGCCCCTGTATGAAATTCAATACCCAGCACCAGGAGACCCTAAGCTTGCTAATACTATTAGTGAGTACTTTTACAAAGCGGGTATTAAAACGGTGCAAAATGCAGATCAAGGATGGGATCATGGTGTGTGGATCCCGCTGCGCTTAATGTACCCAGCAGCTAATATTCCCATTGTTCAGGTGTCTATTAACACGCGTTTGGGCGCTCAGGCGATGTATAAATACGGGCAGTTACTTGCACCACTGCGCTACGATAACGTATTAATTATTGGCTCGGGCGGTATTAGTCACAATCTACGTGAAATATTTAAAAACCCTGCTACACCTAATCGTGTTCAAATGGTTAATGAGTTTACCCATTGGGTTGAGCAAAAATTAATAGCGCAAAACACCCAAGCGTTACTTAACTATTTAAATGAAGCACCCCATGCTTTATTTAATCACCCTACCCAGGAGCACTTTTTACCTCTTTTTGCAGCGCTTGGAAGTAGTGACGGTAAAGCCAAAAAAATACATGAGGATATAGAAATGGATATTTTAGCGCTTGATGCATACAAGTTTTATTAATTTTCATCAGTACGATGCAAGTACTTAGTGGTTTATTTAATCAAAGTGTAATGGGGGTTTACGAAGAGGTGTTGGGCTAATCCTTTTGGGGAGAATATCACCCGAACTCCTTTTGCAATTTAACGCTTTGCTAAGGGGCAATTAGCAGTTGGCTAAACTTGCGCGAAGCGCCAAGCCAACTGTTAATTGTCCCAGTGAGTTTACGAACGAACTTGAGCAACTTGTGTACGCCCGACATGGGCATTGACTTATGAGGTGAAAGTCCTCTGTAGGAAGATCACCGTTTAAATAACACACTGTTATTAAACGATAACTACTAGCGAATGGCAAGGGCTAAATCG